>DATNJE010000201.1:0-5959 GCA_035604095.1 Terriglobales bacterium | reverse complement strand
TCCTCGGGATTTTAAGTTGAGGTGTTCAGCGGGCGTGAGCCCCCGACTTCGCTCGGGGCAGTGCCGAGCGGGAGTCCGCTGCCGAAATCCCGGAACGCAGCGAGGGATCTGGTGCCCGGGGTCGGAATCGAACCGACACGGAGCTTTCGCTCCTCGGGATTTTAAGTCCCGTGCGTCTGCCAGTTTCGCCACCCGGGCTTGCCGTACAGCTTAACATCAGCCACCAATTTGACCCCGAAACCCAGCCGAATCCCGTGCGGGACGGGCATTTCCGCCCACTTGCGGGCCAGGGCCACCAAAACGGCCTTGTCTGCGCCCGTCTCCAGCCCCTCCGGCGGGCTGTTGATAAGTTAAATGCTTACCATAAGCTATTGAAATAACACTACTTACCTATATTTTAGTGCTCCTCAAGCGCGCTCCCAGGGTGGTTTTTTCATCCAAAACCCATTGTTTTTGCGTCTAAATGGAAGTAAGATAGGGGATTTGGAAGGGCCTTCGATAGCACTCAGGGGCCAACTGTCTGGGAGAATCCTGGGCGGGCGAAATTGAATCCAATACGATGGAACTAACACAAAAGGCAGGACGAACTTATCATGGCTAAGCGACGTGGCAATCCCAACTGGGGGAAACCGGAGCCGATTGGACCGGTGGTTCCAACGGTCACCTCCTTCGAGCAGGCAGTGAAGGAGTTCAAGCTGCAGCCCGACCAGTACTTGCGCTCCACGCGTCTGCGAGAGTGGGCGCGGCGCAACAAGAACTCCAAGTTCATCCCCGAAACCCTGCTGCAGGCTTGGGGGTTCGAGATCGAATCGACGCTGTAAGCGAGCTGCGATCGAGCAGATTATGCAGGCCGTCCGTTGCGACGGCCTGTTTTCTTTTGACCGACTCCCGCGCCGGGTGCGATATTGGAGAGCTTTTCGCAGCCGGTTGAGGAGCCCGAGTGGTCCGTCTTGTCCCCCGAGAAACGAAGTTCTTCGGCATGTTTGAGGAAGTATCCGCCAACCTCATCCTGGGCGCGCGTCTGATGGTGGAGATACTGCACGATTTCCAGGACATCCCCGCCCGGGTGCAGAAGCTGAAGGACATCGAGCACCGCGGCGACGACATGACCCATGCCATCATCACCAAGCTCAACCAGACATTCATCACTCCCTTCGACCGCGAGGACATCCACAAGCTGGCCTCTTCCCTCGACGATGTGCTCGACTTCCTGAACTCGGCCGGCGACCGCCTGGTGCTCTACAAGATCCACAGCGCGCCTCCGGAGGCCGAGAAGCTGGCCGAGCTGGTGGTCAGGCAGTGCGAGGAGCTGCACAAGGCGGTGAAGAACCTGGAGAAATCCGACCACGTGCTGGAATACTGCGTGGAAGTCAACCGCCTGGAGAACGAAGCCGACACCGTCAGCCGCCGCGCCATCGGCCGCCTCTTCGACCAGGAGCGCGATCCCATCACGCTGATCAAGCTCAAGGAGCTCTACGAAGTGCTGGAGACCGCCACCGACAAGGCGGAAGACGCCGCCAATGTGTTAGAAAGTGTCGTCCTCAAGAGCGCTTGAGCATCCTGCTTCTCGTAGCTGGCAACTGGCACCTATGCACACCGGCCTCTTACTGGTCGTCATCACCGTCTTCATCGCGTTCACGTTCGACTTTCTGAACGGCTTTCACGATGCCGCCAACAGCATAGCGACCGTGGTTTCGACGCGCGTACTGGCGCCCACGGTGGCCGTCTTCTGGGCGGCGTTCTTCAACTTCATCGCCGCCTTCTTCCTCGGCACCGCCGTGGCCAAGACCATCGGCCAGGGCATGATCGACCTCTCCATCGTCACCCAGTGGGTGGTGCTGGCGGGACTGTTGGGCGCGATCATCTGGGACCTGCTCACCTGGTGGTGGGGACTGCCGACGTCTTCGTCGCACGCGCTGATTGGCGGCTACGCCGGTGCCGCCATGGCCCGCGCCTCGCTGCTGCGCGGCTGGAGCCACGCCCGCGAGGTCATTCTGCCTTCGGGCTGGACCTTGACTCTGATCTTCATCGTGCTCGCACCCATCCTCGGCCTGGTCCTCGGCTTCAGCATCCAGATCATGGTCTACTGGATCATGCGCCGCCGCACGCCGCAGCGTGTGGACAAGCTCTTCCGCCGCCTGCAACTGCTCTCCGCCGCCTGCTACAGCCTGGGCCACGGCGGCAACGACGCTCAGAAGACCATGGGCATTGTCGCCGGCGCGGTGTTCACCGGCGGTTACATGTCCAAAGCCGATCTGGCCGGCAACTGGGGACACTTCCACTGGCCGATCATCCTGCTGGCCCACTTCGCCATGGGCCTGGGGACCTACCTCGGCGGATGGCGCATCGTGCGCACTATGGGATCGAAGATCACCAAGCTCAAGCCGGTGGGAGGATTCTGCGCCGAGACCGCCGGCGCACTCACCTTGTTCGGTACCGCCCTGGCCGGCATCCCCGTGAGCACCACCCACACCATCACCGGAGCGATCATCGGCGTGGGCGCCACCCATCGCCTCTCGGCGGTGCGCTGGGGCGTCGCTCGCCGCATCGTCTGGGCCTGGGTGCTGACCATCCCCGCTTCCGCTTCCATGGCCGCACTGACCTTCTTCATCGTCCGCGTCTTTCACCACGCGGCGTGATTGTCTTCCGACGGCGAAGAAGTGCCCGGCCCTGGCGCATTTGCTACAATCTTGGAGCACACGCATGACACCAGCTTCGCCATTCTGCGATGTCGAAACCGCCATCGACGAAATCCGCAAGGGGCGGATGGTCGTGGTGGTGGACGACGAAGACTGCGAGAACGAAGGCGACCTGACGCTGGCCGCCGAAAAGGTCACGCCCGAGGCCATCAACTTCATGGCGCGGCACGGGCGCGGGCTGGTCTGCCTGGCCATGACCGAGGAGCGACTGGAGCACCTGCGCATCGGTCCCATGAGCGCACAGAACACCGCCCAGTTCGGCACCGCGTTCTGCGAGGCCATCGACGCGCGCGAGGGCGTCACCACCGGCATTTCGGCCTTTGACCGCGCCCGCACCATCCAGGTGGCCATCGATCCCGCTACCCGTCCCGACGACTTGGCGCGGCCGGGTCACGTTTTCCCGCTGCGCGCGCGCAAAGGCGGCGTGCTGGTCCGCGCCGGACAGACCGAAGCTTCGGTGGACCTGGCGCGCCTGGCCGGCCTGGTGCCCGCGGGCGTGATCTGCGAGATCATGAACGAAGACGGCAGCATGGCGCGGGTGCCGCAGCTCATCGAGTTCTGCCGCGCGCACAGCCTCAAGATGATGACGGTAGCCGAGTTGATCCGCTACCGCATGCGTCACGAGCGGCTGGTGCATCGCATCGGCGAATCCATGCTGCCCACGCCCTTCGGCGAATTCCGCATGATCGCCTATGAGAGCGACATGGCGCACAACTCGCACGTGGCGCTGGTGATGGGCGACGTCGAACACGATGGCTCGAAGCCGGTGCTGGTGCGCATGCACGCGCACTGCCTGGTGGGGGACGTCTTTGGGGCGACGTGGTGCGATTGCCACCAGATCATCCGGCGCTCGCTGGAGATGATCGCCGCCGAGGGCCGCGGCGCGCTCATCTACCTGCACCAGACCTCGAAGGGCTTTTCCGTCGAGCGGGTGAATGACCGCCCCATACTGACTTTTCACCGCGACGTGCGCGATCCCTCAAATCCCGACCACCAGCGCAAGACCCAGCGCGAAGTCGGCATCGGCGCGCAGATCCTCTCCGACCTGAACATCTCCGCCATCCGCCTGCTCACCAACCATCCGCGCAAAGTGGCCGCGCTCCAGGGCTACGGGATCGAGATCGTGGAGCAGATCCCGATTTCGGTCACGCACAGTGCGATAACCTAGTTTCACGTTTCAGGTGTCACGTTTCGCGGGTTCGGCGGAGACAGAAAAAGCGGCCTGCAGGCAGGCCGCCACCTTCACTTCAAGCTGTTGGTTCGCGCCGCCGAGACTAGCTCGGCTTGCGCGCCACGATTTCGCTTTCGCGGATCAGGAATTGTGCCGGGCAACTATTCGAGCCGCAGATTACGGGAATCAGCCCGGCGATCTGCCGGCGCGTGATCAGCCCCAGCGTGCCGCAGGAAGGACACGATAGCACCGCCCAGTAGGGGTCATCGGACTCGCCCACTTCGCCGGCGTTTTCCAGCACGAACACCGTCCCGGGCTCCATCTGCTCCGGGATCCATTCGCTCAGGATATTCAGTTCAGCAACCATCGAGCCTCCGTGCGCAAATTCGTCGCACAACAAAAAAGCCCCGCTCAGGCGCGGAGCTTGACTCTCTTTCTGAGCGGAGCGCCTCCGCCGCCGCGTGCAGAACTGGCGGACTTGCGCCCGCGCAATTCGGGGTGGACGCGGCGTACCGCGTCCGAGAGGCAGACCGCGAACATCGGCTGGCGGGCGTTCTTCAGGATGTCGATCACCTGCTGGGCCGAGTTCTCCAAGTAGATGCGGCGGCCGTCGGTGAGCAGGTGGTAATCGGAGCCGCCGCTGACGGTCTCGACCAGCCGCTTGCCCAGTTCCTGGCGCAGGAAGCGCACTACCTTGCGCATGCGCTGCAGAGAAAAGCCCTTGCGGCGCAGCTCAGCGATCACCGCCACTTCGGCGAGGTCGTCCAGCGAGTACAGGCGCCGGTGGCCCTGGCGCGACGGCACCACCAGCCCACGCTCATCCCACCACTGCAACTGGCGCAGCGAAATGCCGCTGCGCGCTGCGACTTCGTTCGAGGTGAGTAGACCAGCCATTTCAGGTGCAATCTGTTTAAAACAATTATTGTTTCAATTGTTTGAAACATTTTAGGGCTGGTCTGTGGGGTGTCAAGCAGATTGTCTGTGGAAAAGAACCGGGGATGGTAACAGGGCGGAAACTCAGCGGCTACAAACCGCCGCCGACAAAGTGCACGACTTCCAAGCGGTCGCCATCGCGGAGCTTGGTGCCGGCCCAGGCATCGCGGCGGACGATGATCTGGTTCAGCTCGACAGCGACGCGGTCGGCCTTGATGCCCAGTTGCTCGACCAGTTCCGCCAGCGTCAGATGGTCCTCGAAGCTGCGCTCTTCCCCATTGATCAGAAGCTTCATCGAGAAACATTGTAGGAGTTTCCCGATAAGCGGAATCGGAAAATTATTTTGAACGCAAGAATCGGATAGTCGGGGAAACCATCCAAACCGTATCGTCTCCTCATGAGCGATACGATAATCAATCCTCTGATGAGCAGCGGCAACCAGGAACAGCGCTGGCAGGCGGTAATCGCGCGGGACGCCAGCCGGGATGGGGTGTTCGTTTTCGCCGTGACCTCGACGGGTGTGTACTGCCGGCCATCGTGCCCGTCGCGGCGGCCGCGGCGCGAGCGCGTGCGGTTCTTCTCCCGGCCGGACGAGGCGGAGCGCGCCGGATTCCGCGCCTGCCTGCGCTGTCGGCCCCGCGATACCGACTCGCGCATCAAAGCCGTGGAAAGCATCTGCCAGTTCCTCCGCGAGCACACCGACGAACCAGTAACGCTGGCCGCGCTCGGCGAGCGCTTCGGCATGAACCCGTTCCACCTGCAGCGCGTCTTCAAGTCGGTGCTGGGGGTGAGCCCGCGCGAGTTCGTGGACGCCCTCCGTATGAAATCGTTCAAGTCGCAGCTTCGCTCCGGCCGCTCAGTCACCGACGCCATCTACGAGGCCGGTTTCGGCTCCAGCAGCCGGCTCTACGAGCGCAGCGGCCCGCAACTGGGCATGACTCCCGCCACCTACCAGCGCGGCGGCAAGGGCGTGTTCATCCGCTATACGACGCTCGATTCTCCGGTCGGGCGGATGCTGCTGGCAGCCACCGACCACGGGGTGTGCGCCATCTCATTCGGCGAATCCGACGGCGGACTGCTGGAGGGATTGCGGCGTGAGTTCCCGGACGCAACCGTCCGCCGCGGCGACGTGGTTTTGCGGCGCTGGGTGCGCGCG
>DATNJE010000200.1:0-18583 GCA_035604095.1 Terriglobales bacterium | reverse complement strand
CGGCAGTTCCTGGAGGTGGCGCAGGGTAAGTACCCCGACCAGGAATGGCAGGCGCGGCACCGGCTGATCGCTATCGATCCCAAGAAGAAATAGCTATGCGCTGGCTCCATATCCCGCTCGCCGTGCTTCTGTTGTCGGCGTTCGCCGTCGCCAAGAGCGCGGACGAGCCGCTGGAGGCCTTGAAAGCTCGCGCGGAAAACGCCAAGCCGCAGGACCAGGCGCCCCTGTTCGCCACCATCGCACGCCGCGAAGTCAACGAGGCCGATCGCCTCTACACCGAGGGCGACATTACCAACGCCACCAAAGCCGTGGACGATGTGGTGCACTACGCCGCCCGCGCCACCGAGGCGGCGCGGAAATCCGGCAAGCACCTCAAGGACACGGAGATCCTGCTGCGCGCCACCGCGCGGCGGTTGGACGATGTGCGCAGGACCCTGAATTTCGAGGACCGCCCGCACGTCGAGACCGCCGTCAAGCAGGTGGAGAAGCTCCGCCAGCAACTGCTCGACTACATGTTCGGCGCGCCCGCCAAGGAGAGCAAGCAGTGAGGCGCCGCTCGCTGGTTTCGCTGGCGCTCTGCATCGCCGCCCTCGCCGCCAGCGCCCAGGTCCATCGCCGCGATCCCCTGACTTCTCCCGAGACGGACGCGCTGCGCGAGGTCTCGATGCTGCCCGACCAGAAGCTGCCGCTCTACCTGAAATACGCGCGGGCGCGGCTGGCCTCGATCGAGCAGGTGCGCTCCGACCCGCACGCGGCCCAGGGGCGCGGCCGCAAAGTCCACGACCTGCTCGCGGACTTTAAGGTCATCATGGACGAGATGGACCGCAACGTGGACTCGTTCGCCGACCAGAAACTCGACTTCCGCAAAGCGCTCAAAGCAATCATCCAGGACGACGGCGAGTTCCAGGCGAAGCTGCAAGCCCTGAAAGAGGCGGCCAAGGACCCGGCCGCCGCCGAAGCCAAGGATTATGAGTTCGCCTTGCTGGACGCCATCGACGCCGTGGATGGCGATCTCGAGAATGCCCGCGACCTGCTCCCCCAGCAGGAAAAAGCCGCCGCCGAGGCCAAAGCCAGGGCCAAAGAGAAGAGGAAGTAGCGCCGGCCTCTCGCCGGCCTTCGGCCAACGACCGAACCCGTGCTAATCTGGCCCCACGTGATCCCAACCCTTCTTGAAATCTTCCAGCAGGAATACCGGGAGCTGCGCCCGCGCGCTCCCATGCCCGAGTTCAGCGTGGAGTTCTACCGCTTCGCCAACGTCAACAACACCATCCGCCTGCGCGAAGGACGCATCCTGGTCCGCATCTCCGACCTGCTGGAGACGGCGCCCGAATCGGTGCTGCGCGCCATCGCCCACATCCTGGTGGCCAAGCTGTACCGAAAAGCCATCACGCCCGGCCACGCCGCGCGCTATCGGCAATATGTTGCCAGCCACCACCTGAGCGCCAAGGTGCACCTCATCCGCCAGATGCGCGGACGCAAGCGCATCGCATCGCCCCAGGGCGAGGTCTACGATCTCGACCAAATCTTCGACGAGCTCAACCAGCGCTTCTTCCACGGCCTGCTCGGGCGTCCGCAGATGACCTGGAGCCAGGACCACGCCCGCAACCATCTCGGCCACTTCGATCCCGCGCACAACACCATCGTGGTGAGCCGCATCTTCGACCGCAAGAAGGTGCCGCGCTTCGTGCTGGAGTATCTCGTCTATCACGAGATGCTGCACCTGAAGTATCCGGTGAAGCTCAAGGGGACCCGGCGCTGCGTGCACGGCGCCGAATTCCAAGCTGAGGAGAAGCTGTTTCCGCGGGTCGAGGAAGCGAAGAAGATGCTCAAGACGCTCTGACGGGAAGCTTTAGTCATCAAAGCTGAGTGCTGAGTGCTGACTGCTGAGTGCTCGTTCCCGATTGTGATTCCCGTCACGCAAGCCTGTGACCGCCGCAATTGACCGGGCGCGGCAGCGGCAGGTATTCTTACACTGTTGAAATTGAAATTCATTTTCAACTTCATTTGTACTTGGACCAGCCATGATCGACGCCTTCATCATCACGCTACGCGAAGGGGTGGAAGCCGCCCTCATCATCGGCATCACCCTGGCTTATCTCGCCAAGATCAACCGTCCCGACCTGCGCAAGGTGGTCTTTGCCGCTCTGGGCGCGGCGGTGGCCGCCAGCGTGACCGGGGCCGTCGTCATCTCCCGCACCGGCCTCAACCAGGACATCTTCGAGGGCTGGATCATGCTGGCGGCCGCGTTCTTCGTGGTCACCATGGTGATCTTCATGATGCGCACCGCGCGCAGACTCAAGGGCCAGATCGAGAACAAAGTCGGCACGCTGGCGGGCGAGAGTTCGCGCCTGGGCCTGTTCGCCTTTGTCTTCCTCATGGTGCTGCGCGAGGGGGTGGAGACGGTGCTGATCCTCTCCGCCGTCTCGCTGAGCACGACCGAGCTGATGAACTTCATCGGGACGGTGCTGGGCGTCAGCCTGGCGGTGGTGTTCGGGGTGATGTTCGTCAAGGGCAGCGTGCGCATCGACATCCGCAAGTTCTTCAAGGTGACCACCGTCATCCTGTTCTTCGTAGCGGCGCAGTTGATCGTCGCCGGCCTGCACGAGCTCTCGGAGAACGGCGTGCTGCCCTCCAGCCGCCGCGAGATGGCCACCATTGGGCCGATCGTGCGCAACGATATCTTCTTCTTCATCACCGTGCTGGCGCTGGCCGGGCTGATGATCCTGTTCGAGTACCGCCGCCGCGGCCCGGTGGCCGAGCCGGTCTCCCGCGCCGAGCGCCGCAAGGCGCAGTGGACGGCGCGCCGCGAGCGCCTGTGGATGGCCTCGGTCTATGTCTGCTCGTTTGTCTTCATTCTGCTGGTGACGGCGCAATTCATTTACGCCAAGAGCGTTTCGGCGCTGACGCCGGCGACGCGGGTCGAGTTCGTGAACGGCCAGGCCACGGTCCCCACCGGCCAACTGGGCGTGGGCGAGCTGGTGCGCTACGTGGCCGATATCAACGGCACGCCGGTGCGCTTCTTCCTCTATCGCAAGCCGGACAACAAGGTGGCGGTGCTGTTCGATGCCTGCGAGATCTGCGGCGCGGTGGGCTTCTATACCGGCCAGGCCGGCCTGATCTGCAAGAACTGCGCCGCGCCCATCAACCAGATGTCGGTGGGCAAGCCCGGCGGATGCAATCCCATCCCACTGCAGGCCAAGGTGCTGGAGGACCGCGTGATCGTCGCGCAGGGCGATCTGGCCTCCGGGGCGAAATACTTCCAGCAACCGTGAGCCCATGTTCCTCCGCCTCGTCTATCAATCGTTCCACCGGCAACGCCGCCGGAAGCTGCTGGCCGGGATAGCCATCACCCTGGGCGTGGCGGTGGCCACGGCCATGATCGCGGTCGCCACCGACATCGGCGACAAGATCAACCGCGAGCTGCGCACCTTTGGCGCCAACATCGTCGTCTATCCCGACACCGACACCCTCGATGTCGAGATCGGCGGTGTGAACCTGAAGCCTCCCCCCGATGGCGCTTACCTGAACGAAGCCGATCTGCCCGCCATCAAAGGCACCTTCTGGCGGCACAACATCGTGGCCTTCGCGCCTTTCCTGCCGGTGACCGCCGATGCTTCCCTCGCCGGACGCGCGCAACAGGTGGAACTCGTCGGCACCTGGTTCGCGAATCCCTTCCGCTATGGACCGGAAAGTTTCAACACCGGAGCGCGGGCGACGAATCCCTGGTGGAAGGTGGAGGGCGCATGGCCTGCCGACGATGCCAGCGACGTGCTGGTCGGAGAAGCGCTGGCCGGGCGCACCGGCACGCACATCGGCGACGCGATCACGGTGGCCGGGCGCGAGCTGAAAGTAGCCGGCATCCTTTCCGCCGGTCCGGCCGAGAACCAGCAGATTGTCGCGCCGCTGCACGTCGCGCAGGAGATTGCGGGACGTCCGGGGGCGGTGCGGCGGGTGCTGGTCAGCGCGCTGACCAAGCCGGAAGACGCTCTGGCGCGCCGCGGCGAGGCCAATCCCAAGTCGCTTTCTCCGGAACTCTACGACCGCTGGTACTGCTCGCCCTACGCCAACGCCATCGCCTACCAGTTGACGGAAGCCATCCCCCACTCGCGCGCCGAGCAGATCCGCCAGGTGGCGCAGAACGAGGGCGTGGTGCTGGCGCGCATCAAGGGACTGATGCTGCTGGTCACGCTGGCAGCGCTGCTGGCCTCGGCGCTGGCGGTTTCGGCGGCCATGGCCACGGCCATCTTCGAGCGCCGGCGCGAGGTCGGACTGATGAAGGCGCTGGGCGCGGGCAATATCTCGGTAGCCGCGCTGTTCTTCACCGAAGCCGGCCTGCTGGCGCTGATCGGCGGCACCGCCGGATTCCTGATCGGCATCGCACTGGCCGAGGAGATCGGCAAATGGATCTTCAGCGCACGCATCGCGGTCGAGCCGGTGCTCTTCCCTGTCGTACTGGCAATGGCAGTGCTGGTGACGTTTGCCGGCAGCGCCGCTTCCATCCGCCGCGCCATGCACTTCAGTCCGGCGATCGTGTTGCGGGGTGACGCATGACGCGCGTGGCGGCAAACCGCCGGCAGATGTTTCTGCGCCTGCTGTCGCGGCCGCTGCTGGTGCGGCGCGGACGCGCGCTGACCGCGCTGGTGGCGGTGGTGGTTGCCGCCTCGGTGGCGACTGCCACGCTTAACCTTTATACCGATGTGCAAGCCAAGCTGCACCGCGAGTTCCGCAGCTACGGCGCCAACATCGTCATCACCGGCAAGAACGGAAGCTCGCTTCCAGCCGACGCGCTCGCGCGCGTGGATGGTGCGCTGGGCGGCCGTGGCGTCGCGGCGCCGTTTGCGTTCGCGGTCGCGCGGACTGCGGCAGGCGCGCCCGTGGTGGTCGCCGGAGCGGATTTTGAGCGCGTCCGCAAACTCAACTCGTGGTGGTCGGTGACGGCATGGCCGGCCGCGCCCGGCGCTGCTCTGATAGGCAAGCGCGCCTACCAGTCGCTTACGCCCAAGGGCGAGCCGCTCGATCTCACCTTCCAGGGACACGCGCTGCACGCGACGCCCGCCGGCATTCTCTCCACCGGCGCCAAGGAAGACAGCCGCGTGTATTTGAGCCTTGACGATTTCACCCGCTGGACCGGCATCACGCCCTCGACCATCGAAGTGGCGGTCGCCGGCTCTCCCGCCGAGATTCGTGCCATGATTGGAACGCTCGGCAGCGCGCTCCCGGATTCGGATGTCCAGCCCGTCCGCCAGATGGTGGAAGCCGAAGCGCGCGTGCTGGACAAGACGCGGGCTACGCTGCTGGCCTCGACCGCGGTTATCATCCTGACCGCCGCGCTCTGCATGCTGGCCACGCTGACTGCCTCGGTCTTCGACCGCCGCAAGGATTTCGCCGTGATGCGCGCGCTGGGCGCTTCGCAGCGCACGGTGAGCGCGCTGTTCGCCGCCGAGGCCGCCGGCATTGGCATAGTGGGCGCGGTGCTGGGATTCGCGCTGGGCCTGGGGATCGCCGCCTGGATCGGCCGCGCCAACTTCCACGCCTCGATTTCGCCGCGCTTCGGGATCTTCCCCGAAGTGCTCATCGGGAGTGTGCTGTTGGCGCTGCTGGCGGCGCTGATGCCGATTTCGATGCTGCGCAAAGTGCAGCCGGCCATTATCCTGAGGGGGGAATAATGTCGATCCGGCTCGAACACGTCAGCAGGTCGTACCCCGCCAGGGCGGACGCCAACGGCGCCGTCATCCGCGCGCTCGACGACGTCTCGCTGCACGTCGAGCCCGGCGAGTGGCTGGCGGTTATGGGTCCCTCGGGCTCGGGAAAGTCCACGCTGGTGAATCTGGTCGGCTGCCTGGATCGCACCACCTCCGGCAAAATTTATCTTGAAGGCCAGGACGTGGCCACGCTCTCCGACGCCGAGCTGAACCGCTTCCGCGCCGAGAAGATCGGCTTCGTCTTCCAGCAGTTCCACCTGATCCCCTACCTGACGGCGCTCGAGAACATCATGCTGGCGCAATACTTCCACAGCATGACGGACCAGGCGGAGGCGCTCGAGGCCCTGGAGCGAGTGGGCCTGGCCGACCGCGCGCAGCACCTGCCGGCGCATCTTTCCGGAGGCGAGCAGCAGCGTGTCTGCATCGCGCGCGCGCTCATCAACGATCCGCGCATCATCCTCGCCGACGAGCCCACCGGCAACCTGGACGCGCAGAACGAAGAGATCGTGCTGCGGCTGCTGCGCGAGTTCCATCAGCAGGGCCGCACCATCGTGATGGTCACGCACGATCCGGTGGTGGCGCGCCTCGCCGACCGCCGCGTGGATCTGCACCACGGCCGCATCGCCAACCAGGAAATCTTCTCCCTCGCCAACGAGATGCAGTTCGACGAAATCCTGGAAGAGATTTGGATCCTGCACGAGAACGGCGAACTGGCCGAGGTCGGCCGCATGGAAGTGGACGGCGCGCTGCCCGTGGCCATCGCGGTGGAGAAGATGACCGAGCTCGGCCTGATCGCCCTGACCCCGCACCCGGCGCAGGCGCACGACCACAAGGCCGTGCTCAACCGCTGCCACGAAGCCATGCGCCCCACCATACAGAATCTGGGCGACGGGAATCTGCTGGTGGACTTTACCGAGCGCGGACGCCGCAAGGCCGAGGACATCATCCGCCGCCACCGCCTGGCCGAGCGCCTCTTCACCGAGACGCTCAACATGGACAATGAGACCGAGATCGAACAGCAGGCGTGCAAGTTCGAGCACATCCTCTCGCCCGAGGCCACTGAGCGCATCTGCTCGTTCCTCGGCCATCCCCGGACGTGTCCGCACGGCTCCCCCATCCCCGAAGGGACATGCTGCGGCAAAGCTGGGAAGAAAGAGGCGGTTGTGGCCCAGAAGGCCGCGGATTCACGCGGCGCGTAGGAATTACATCCCGCATTTTCACAAACATCGCTAAGTTGCTGTCCATAAACGAGTTTCCGCTGGCAAAGCCCGTGCTCTACCAGGGCAAGCTAGGGGGCCATTCATGCGGAAACCAACCATCCTCTGTGTAGACGACGAGGTGAACGTTCTCACCGGGCGTGAGTTTCTGCTGCGGCACCACGGCTATGACGTGCTGGTGACCACCAGCGGGCGCGAGAGCCTCGACCTGTTGGAGGCGGTGGACGTTGATGCCGTGATCCTGGACTACCGCATGCCGGAGATGATGGGCGATGCGGTGGCCGCGCGCATGAAGCAACTCAAGCCCGAAGTGCCCATCATGCTGCTCTCGGCGCAGGACCGCGTCCCCGCCGCCGCCCTGCGCTCGGCCGATACCTTCCTCTCCAAAAGCGTGCCCCCGGACGAGTTCGTGGACGCCGTGCACGACATGGTGGCCTCGGGATCGCCGTTCTTCGGCCGCTGGCTGCAGAGCTGGAAACAGCGTCTGTCAGCGTAGCAACTCTGTCATTCTTCCGCCGACCAAAAAGCCCCGAAACGAAACTGTCCCCCTTATGGAACGGAGATAGTCATGTCCGTGTCGGGGTACTTGCAGCGGACCGCCAGAAATCTGCGCAAAATATCAAAGTAAAGGACTGCTGACGCCGGCATCAACACCAGCAACGGGAGGAGTCTGCCCTGTGAGCCAACTTTACGATCTGAAAGTACTCATAGAAAACAAGATTAAAGCCGACGGCCTGGATGCGATGACAGTCAAAGGCAAGATCGGGCTGCGCTCAGGGCGAACCCTGGCATTAATTTCTCCCAGCACCCCGGATGACCCGGATGCGGTCGCCAAACTCAGGCAGGCTGCCAAAGACGTGCTGAACATCAACGGGTGAGGAGTGCTGGCATGAAATGGACCTTGATTCGAACCAAAGTTCTGGCCGCATTGGCCGCCTGCCTGGTGGTGGGCGTTGGCGGCATCCTGGCGCTGATGTACTACAGCTTCGCGCGTAATTCACGGGCCTTGGCGGCGGAGTCGGTCACGGGGGCACAAAAGCTGTTCGCCATTTTGGAAACTCGGGAGATCAGTAAAATGACGGCCGTCAGCGAGACGCTGATCATGAACCCGCAGGTCCGCGATGCCTTGGCCGCCCGGGATCGCAGCCGCCTGGCCGAGTTAACCGCGCCGCTGTATCCGAAGCTGAAGAAGGAAGGCATTACCAACTGGATGTTCCACACTCCCGATCCGGACATGGCCGTCTTCCTTCGCCTCCAAAACCCCGCGAAGTTCGGTGATCGGCTTTGCGGTGAGAATCCTGCGGCCGGTTTACGATTCGCAGAGCGGGGTGATCGGCTATATCGAGTTGGGCGAAGATATCGGCCAGTTCATTCACGCCATGAAACGCCAGACCGGAGACGACTACGGACTTCTGCTCAGCAAAAAATTTGTGGACCGGCAGTTTTGGGCCGATTCGAGCGCGGTTTGGCAGCGCCGCGATAACTGGGATGACAATGCGAACTTCGTGGTGGCGGACAAAACCACGGAAACCGACAGCATCATTCAATTCCAGGGAGAAGTGGCCGCGGTGCCCGGCCAAGGCAAGGTGTTGGAGTGGTTCCATAAGGGAGATTCCGCCTTCGTCCGCGGCATCTTTCCCATCCGCGACGCCGCCGGCAACACCGTGGGCGCCATGTTCGTGGTGCGGGATATTTCTGGCTTCTACCTGGCGATGCGGCGCACGCGGAACATCCTGGTGCTGGTGACGGTCGTAGCTCTGACGCTCGGCATCTTTCTGGTGCTGACGCTGCTCAACCGCCTGGTATTCCGCCGCCTGGAGCACATCATTGTGGTGGCGACCCGGGTGGTGGGTGGTGACTACGAATCGGAAATCTGGGTCGAATCCGACGATGAAGTCGGCCAGTTCGAACAACTATTTGAGCAGTTCAGGCTGGTCTTCGTTGACCTGCTGGCGCACGTGCCTGAGCTTCAGGAGAAGTAGGCTACCTCGCTGACTCACTTCGTCCACGGATGTATTCGCGGAAGCCATCGCGGGACGTTCCGGCAGTATTCCTCATAATCCGCGCCGAACTTGTTGCGCAGGGTTGGCTCCTCATACAGCCTGACAAACATAGCTACGCCCGCCATCACCGCGGCCACCGCCGTGATCGCCACCAGGTTCGCCCGTCCGAAGACCACCCACAGCCCGGCCCATCCCACGAAGAAACCCACATACATCGGATTCCGCACGTAACGATAGAACCCCACCACCACCAGCCGCTTGGGTGGAGCGATGGGCGCAGGGGTTCCGCGTCCCGTCCATCCGAAGTCCCATACGCATCGTAAGGCCACGGCGAAACCCAGCACCGAGGGCACAGCCGCGATCCAGCGCCATCGCGCCACACCCGCCGTGTCCACGCGGAAGCCCAGCCAACGCGGCAGCAACCAGAACCACAGCGCAAAGAACCCCGCCCCCACCACCAGGGACGCGATCGCTGTCGGCCACCGCGCGCTGCGGTCTCCTGCTCGCTCTGTTCTTGTCTCGTCTCGCGCCATGGGCTCCCTGCTTCCTGCCTCCTGCTTCCTGTTTCTCACTCCGCCGGTTCGGCCAGTTCGTCGAGCGCCGGTCCGCGGTTGCGGTAGGTCTCCAGGATGTCGGCCAGTGAGACCACGCCTACCAGCTTGTTGCCGTCGGCGCGGTGAACCACCGGCAGCAGCGGCCACTCTCCCATCCTGCGCATGGCGACATCCAGCGAATGGTCGGGGTGGAGATGAGGCAGCTCCTGCGGACGCGCGCCGGATGCCCGATCCGACGCCAGTTCGAGCAGCCTAGCTTTGCTCATCCCGCCCCAGTAGCCGGAGCGGTCCTGCACCAGGAAGAATTCGCCGGGCAGGCTCTCCACGCCTTCCGGCGGGGGCAGGTCGTCCAGACGCAGCGCCATCTGCGGCGTGGGCGCGTGCATGGCGTCCTCGACCCGCAACACCGCCCGCTCGCGATCCTGCTCGAGCGAGGGCAGGTCGATGCCGTCCTGGCGCGAGAGCAGATCGAAAATGGGCGTGGGCTGCAGGCTGCGTGAGATCAGGTAAGCCAGCGCATTCGAGATGATGACCGGCAGGATGATGGCGTAGTTCCCACTGATCTCCAGCACCAGGAACACCGAGGTCATGGGCGCGCGCAGGATGCCGGCGAACAGCGCTCCCATGCCCACCAGCGCGTACGCGCCCAGCGGTCCGGTGAAGTGCGGGTACAACAGGCGTTCCACGCCGCCCACCGCGCCGCCGACCATGGCGCCAATGAACAGGGTGGGCGCAAACAGTCCGCCGGGTGTGCCGCTCGAGAACGAGAGCACGGTGGCCAGGATCTTCAGGCCGGCCAGGATCCCCAGCACCTCCCAGGTGTACTGATCGTGCAAGGCCTGGTCGATATACTCGTAGCCGGCGCCCATCACCTGCGGGTACTGGCGGCCGATCAGGCCGATCAGCACGCCGGCGAGGGCGGGCAGCAAGTATTGCGTCCAGCGCGGCAAGGCTTTGAGCCACGGTCGCAGCAACTGGATGGACTTGACGAACACCGTTGAGGCCAGCCCGGCCACCACCCCCAGGATGGCGTAGGCAGCCAGTTCCCCGGGGCTCTCCAGGCGATATCCGGGAGCGCGGAACAGCGGTTCTGCGCCGAGGAACCAGCGCTCTACCACCACACTCGAAACCGCGGCCAGCACCACCGCGCCCAGCACCCCGGCGCTCCAACGTCCGATCACTTCTTCGATCACGAACAGCACCGCGGCGATGGGCGTATTGAAGGCCGCCGCCAGTCCGGCGGCCGCGCCCACCGGCGCAATCAGCCGCAGGTTGTGGCGCGAGAGCTTGAGGCGGCGTCCCACC
Source organism: Terriglobales bacterium (assembly GCA_035604095.1). Taxonomy (GTDB): domain Bacteria; phylum Acidobacteriota; class Terriglobia; order Terriglobales; family Acidobacteriaceae; genus JAHFUA01. Next base: position 7,802 of record DATNJE010000200.1, on the reverse strand, counting down.
AGCGAGGCCAGCCCGGCGCCGATCTGCAGCGAAGGGTCTTCCGGTCCCAGCGACTGTCCGCTGCCGATGGCCAGCGCCGAGGTAATGAACTTCCCGATGATGGTGCTGCCTGGGATGTAGCCGTCGTAGATGTAGAGCGCGGACTTGGTCTGGTTGACACCGCTGCCGCGCACGCGCGGGAAGAAGCGCACCACCAGAAAGGCCACGAGCAGGCCCACGGCGCCGGGGACGAGAACCACGCGGCCGCGCGGCGGCATCAGGCCGGAGCCGAAGAGGATCCAGCGCGCCGCGTCGATGGCCATGCGAAAGCACACCACCGCCAGCCCGGCGAACACGCCGATGAGGATGGATAGCAAGAGAAAGAGTTGATCTTCCCCCAGCAGGCGCCGCTCTTTCGCCGAGCCGCCGGCAGCGGCGGCGGTGGGCATGGAAGGCGCGCTCACCGCGGCGTCTCCCACTGTTGCGCTAACAATCCCAGCGCCTTGTCCTCGAGGCCGGCAGACCCGCATTGCGCGGAGGCCTTTTCCAGCTTGAAGACCAGGTCCATCGTCTTTGCGATCGCGTCCGGGTTCCTGGCTAGAGACTTCTCGTTCGGCCTGATGGACTTGGCCTGCTCGAGAAGCACGGCCACGCCGCTGGCAGAGGCCGGCGCGCACTTCTGCGCCCGGACCAGCGCGAACTGGAAGTCTTGCAGGGCGCGGCGCGCCTGCTCCTGGGAGGGCAATCCACGTTCCGACGGGTCCAGCTTGATGACCAACTCGGAGAGATTCAACAGCTCCAGGAAGTGTTCGTCCTTGGGCTTCTGAGCGACGATAGGCAGCAAGTAGTGCCGGGCGGTGGCGTAATCGCCCATACGGAATGCGGCTTCGCTCGCTCCCTCGAGCGCCGGCATGAGGTTGGGCTGATCCGCGAGCGCCGCGCGGAAGGCCGCCAGCGCCCGAGGGTAGAGGCCGGCCTGCAGGAACAGCGTTCCCAGGCGCATTTGTGCGGCCACGTCCTGGGGCGGCAACACGGCCGCCAGCGCCACCAGTTCTGCCTGCGCCGCCTTCGGATCCTGGGGAGTGTTGCGCTGCAAGAGGTATTCGCTGAGCTCGAACCGTATCTGCCAGCGGTGCGCCGTGGGCTCGTCCGGCCACACGCCGTAGATCGCCGCGTGATAGTAGCGGACGGCCTGGGGCGTATCGCCCCACATGGCCGCCAGCCGCGCCAGTTCGAGGTTGAGCGTGCCGTCGCCCGGCTCCTTCTCCCACAGGCTGAGCAGGTGCGAGCGCGCTTCCTGGGGACGATGGTCGGCCATCAGCGCCTGTGCCAGGCGCAGGCGGTAGAGATCGTTGTCGCGGGAATAAGCCAGAGCGTTGCGGAAGTCGGCCACTGCTTCCGAGGGGCGGGATTGCCGGAGCGCTGCTTCGCCGCGCTCGTACCACGCAGCGCCGAACTGCTCCTGCTTGCGGTGGTAAGCGCGGGCGGCAAACGTGGTGACGGAAAAAAACACCACGATGACCGCGATCAGCCCCGCCAGCAGCAGGGTTTCGCGAGGGATGACCTTGGAGAGTTTCGCCATTGCCACGGCGAACCATCCTAGTCAGAGCGGTCGCTGCGGGCAAGTGCGAGGGATTGCGTTGGGCCGCAAAACAAATGAGAGGCCCGAACGGCCTCTCATCGCAACCAGATCTTAAAGTCTTACTTTAATACAAGCGGAAGCTGACCTCGACGTTCATGGCCACCGCCACGGCATGGCCATCCTTCATGGCGGGCTCGAACTTCCACGTCTTGACGGCCAGGATGGCTTTCTCGTCCAGACCCATGCCCAGGGAGTGCGCCACGTGCACATCGCGCGGGCGACCGTCCGGACCCACCACCAGGCCCAGCACACAGATGCCCTGATACTTGGCCTTGCGGGCTTCTTCGGAATACTCAGGGTCGGGAGTGAACACCGGCTTGGGTGCGGACACGCCACCGCCGATGCGGAAGACGCCCCCACCGATACCGCCGCCGCGTCCCGGGCCAACGCCCGGTCCTTCACCCGATCCCACGCCGCCGCCGGAGCCGGAGCCGATGCCGCCGCCCGAGCCCGTCCCGTTCGAAGGAGGCCCAACGATCTTGGCCAAGGGATCGCCCAGGGTGGGCATGTTCACCGTCGGCACTCTCACCTGGGGCGGGATCACCACCGTCGGCTCCATGGGAAGCTTCGGGTTCTCATTGCGGATCACGACCGCCGGAGGCGTGAACTGCTCCATGGCCAGCTTGGGCAGCTTGCCCTTGGGCGCCTGCAGCTTGTCGCGGTCGCCGCCGCCGCCACCGCCCCCGATGGTGTCGTTCTTCTTGCTTGAGATCGGGACGTAGGTCGAAAGATCCGGCGCCACCAGCTCCACCACCGGCGTCTGGATCTGCTTCACGGCGCGCGCGCCCACAATGGAAATGAAGATCAGAGCCGCCAGCATCAGTCCGTGCACGATCAAGGACCCAGCCGTTGCCGATTTGCGGTGGTTGTAATCGCCCCAGATATCCCGCACCCGTACCGGCTGCGAGGTCAGTTTCAGGGGCGGCAGTTTCTCCGGGAAGAAGGTGTCGCGCAGGTTGTCCAGCAGCGAGCGCCACGAGGACTGTTCCAGCGTGGACATGAGCTGCTGCATGTGCAGAGAGCCGCCTTCGAGGTCGCTGTTTCCCTGCGGCGGATTTGAAAACTGGTTCGCCATATCCCTAATTCCGGACCGTTGTTTCCCTTTCTATTTCTTGCACTTCCCTGCCGGCCACTCCCAAGAAAGATGAGTACCGCCCGCAGCGGGTTGCTCGGGGCTTCCCTGCCACCCTCAGGAGACGCCCTAGAATACATCGAATCTTGGATGCTTGTCGCGGGGAAATGGACGCGGGAAAGTCCCGTTGGCCGCCCTAACCCCTGTACGGACGCGGGCTCCCGGCGGCTATTCAGACATGTACCAAGGAACAAACTAGGGGCGTTGCTCTTTTAAACCCTGTGCGGGGAACAAAGTTGCCGCCGGGGGGGTATTGGGACTGCTTCCGGGGCGCTTTAGCCGCTTTTTTGTTCCAACTCTGCCCAGCGAACGTAAAGCTCGTCCAGTACTTTCTGCGCGGCGATCATCTCTGCTTCGGCGGCCAGCAGGCGTGGCCCATCGGAGGCGATCGCCGGGTCCTCAAAAGCGCCGCGTTTGAACGCCAAGACCTGCTCCGCGTCGGCGATGCGTTGCTCTATGGCCGCAAACTCACGCGCCTCCAGATAGGAAAGCTTCTTCTTTCCCGACAAGGTTGCGGCGCGTGGGATTGGAGTGGGATCTCTCCGCCGGGACTCTGCCGCAATTAACTGCTTGCGAGCTTTCTGCCACTCATCCCATTGCGAGTAGTCGGCGAAGCACCCGGCCGCGCCCATTCCGTCGAGTCCGAGCACCACGGTGGAAACGCGGTCCAGCAGGTAACGATCGTGGGTGACCATCACCAACGCGCCGCGATACTCAAGCAGGCTCTCCTCCAGAATTTCCAGCGTCTGAATGTCGAGGTCGTTGGTGGGCTCATCGAGCAGGAGCACGTCGGCGGGCTCAAGCATCAGGTTCGCGATGAGAATCCTGGCGCGTTCGCCGCCGGAAAGCCGCGACACCGGCTGATGGAGTTGTTCGGCGGTGAACAAGAACCGCGACGCCCACGAGGCGACGTGAATCACACGTTCGCCATACACGACGGAATCACTGTCGGGCGCCAACGCACGCGCCAGCGTCAGGGTGGGATCGATCTCGCGGTTCTGATCGAAGTGCACGATGCGCAGCGAGTCGGCGCGGCGAATCTCTCCGGTTGATGGCAGCAGGTCGCCGCGCAGCAGCCGCAGCAGGGTCGTTTTCCCGCTGCCGTTCGGCCCGACCAGTCCAACCCGCATGCCCGCGGTGACAATGAAGTCAAGGTCCTCGAACAGTGTGCGTCCGCCAATGCGAAAGCTGGCCTGCTGAATTTCGATCAGGCGCTTGGTCTTGCGGTCGCTGGAGGAGAAATCGATCTTCGCGGAGGCACTGCGCCCCCGCGCATCCATGTCCGCCAGTTCCCGGATGAGTTCCTGCGCCCGGTCGACGTGTGCCTTCGCCTTCGTGGTGCGCGCCTTGGGACCGCGCCGTAGCCACTCGATCTCGCGACGCACGCGGTTTTCCAACGCCTCCTGCCGCTTCGTCTGCGCTTCCAGAAATTCCTCTTTCTTCTCCAGGAATGCGCTGTAGTTTCCCGCGACGCGAAGAACGCCTTCGGGATAAAGCCGGTTCAGTTCGACCACCGAGGTCGCAGCGTTCTCCAGGAAGTAGCGGTCGTGGCTGACGACCACGCAGGCGAACCGCGCGCTCTGCAACAAGCCTTCGAGCCACTCAATGCCCGTGAGGTCGAGATGGTTCGTGGGCTCGTCCAGCAGCAGAACGTCGGGCTCTTGCACCAGCGCCTCGGCGATTGCCAAGCGCTTGCGCCAGCCGCCCGACAAGGAAGCGGTGTCCACGTTGAAGTCGGCGAATCCCACGCGGCCCAGCGTCTCAGCGGCGCGGCCTTCCCGTTCGGCGTGCGGTACGCTGGCCGCCACCAGCGCTCGTTCGATGATCGAACGGACGGTCTCGCCCGGGGCAAATTGCGACTCCTGCGCAACCTGGCTGAGACGGGCAAGCTTGCGGATGGCAATCTCACCGCTATCCGGCGGCACGCGGCCCATCAGGATTTGCAGCAGCGTCGACTTGCCGGCGCCATTCGGCCCGATCAAGCCGATGCGATCGCCTTCGCCAACGGTGAAGCAGACGTTCTGAAACAAAGGCGCCGCTCCGAATGTCTTCGACACGCCTTGGGCGTTGAGGATGGGAGGCAAAGGGAGCTGTCATCTCCAATTCGATCTAATGGAAGAATACCAGGGCAGGGCGCTGGTTCCCGAGCACATGAGCCTGTTGTTCTTGGCGTATCGTCGGCCAACCGGAAACTGACCCACTGCCCTGCCGCTCGCGCGATAGACGCGATTTTCTTCCCTCCCTATAATGAAAGATTGTCCCGAAGAGAAAAATCCGGGGAAGGGATGGGGGCGCCGCTGGACCTTAAATCGACGCTGAACCTGCCGAAAACCGACTTTCCGATGAAGGCGAACCTGCCACAGAACGAGCCCAAGATGCTCGCGCGCTGGGAGGAGCTGCGTCTCTACGACCGCATACGGCAGGCCCGCAAAGGCGCGCCCATCTGGGTGCTGCACGACGGCCCGCCGTACTCGAACGGCCCCATCCACCTGGGCCACGCGCTCAACAAGTGCCTGAAAGACTTCATCGTCAAGACCCGCACCATGCTGGGCTACGACTCGCCCTACGTGCCCGGCTGGGACTGCCACGGCCTGCCCATCGAGATTAAGGTGGATGAGTCGCTGGGCGGCAAGAAGCTGCAGATGGCGCCCATCCAGGTGCGCCAGGCCTGCCGCAAGTACGCGGAGAAATATCTCGACCTGCAGCGCGAGCAGTTCAAGCGTATCGGCGTCTTCGGGCGCTTCGACCGCCCCTACTCCACCATGACTCCGGAGTACGAGTCGGTGGTGCTCGAGACGCTCTACGCCTTCTTCGAAAAAGATGCGGTGTACAAGGGCCTGCGTCCGGTGTACTGGTGCATCCACGACAAGACGGCGCTGGCCGAAGCCGAAGTCGAGTACGAGAACCACACCAGCCCGAGCATCTGGGTGAAGTATCCGCTGAACAGCGATCCGGCGAAGATCGATCCCGCGCTTGCCGGCAAGAAAGTCTCGACCATCATCTGGACCACTACGCCCTGGACGCTGCCCGCGTCGCTGGCCGTCACGTTTCATCCCGACGAGGAATACGTCGCGATCGAGGCCGCCGGCGGGCTATACATCGTGGCGGAAAAGCTGGCGAAGGTCACGGAAGAGAAGTGTGGCCTGAAGGAGGCGAAGATCGTCGCGCGTTTCCCCGGCCGCGCGCTCGAGCACACGTATTTCTATCATCCCTTCCTGCCCTGGCCGGATCGCAAAGTGCTGGGCGTGCTCGCCAATTACGTCACCATGGACCAGGGCACGGGCGCGGTCCACACCGCGCCCTCGCACGGCTCGGACGACTTCTACACCGGGCAACGCTACAAGCTCGATGCCACCACCAACGTGGACGAAGCTGGCATCATGCGCAACGGCTTGCCCGAATACGACGGCAAGACCGTGTTCCAGGCGAATCCCGCGATCATCCAACTGCTGCGCGACCGCGGCGTGCTGATGCACGAAGAGCGACTGGAGCACTCTTATCCACACTGCTGGCGCTGCCATCGTCCGGTGATCTTCCGCGCCACCGAACAGTGGTTCATCTCGATGGAAGCCAAGGTCACCGCCGACGGCCGCACCCTGCGCCAGACCGCGCTCGACGAGATCAAGAAAGTGAAGTGGGACCCGGAGTGGGGCGAGGAGCGCATCTCTAACATGATCGCGACCCGCCCCGACTGGTGCATCTCGCGGCAGCGGGTGTGGGGCGTGCCCATCGCCGTGTTCTTCTGCGGGGAGTGCGGCCAGGTGCTGAAGTCGAAGGAGGCGAACCACGCCGTGCTCGAGCTGGTCGCGCGCGAGGGCGTGGATGCCTGGTACACCAAGGACGCCGCCTCCATCCTTCCGCCCAGCACTAAGTGTTCGTGCGGCGGCACGAATTTCCGCAAGGAGATGGACATCATCGACGTGTGGTTCGAATCCGGATCGAGCCACTTCGCAGTTCTGGGGCGCGAAGAGGGCCTGCCCTGGCCCTCCGATCTCTATATCGAAGGTGGCGATCAATATCGCGGCTGGTTTCACTCTTCCCTGCTCTGCGCCGTGGGCGCGCGCGAGCACGCGCCGTATCGCATGGTCGCGACCAACGGCTGGACACTCGATCCCGAGGGCCGCGCCATGTCGAAGTCGCTGGGCAACGTGGTGGATCCGGTGGACATCGCCGACCGCATGGGCGCGGAGATCGTGCGCCTGTGGGTGGCGTCGGTGGACTTCCGCGAGGACGTTACCTGCTCGGAAGAGCTGATGCGGCGCATCTCCGATAATTACCGCAAGATCCGCAACACGCTCCGCTTCGTGCTGCAGAACCTGTACGACTTCGATCCCAGCCGCGACGCCGTCGCCTTCGGCGAGATGCAGTCGCTCGACCAGTTCATGCTCTTGCAGACCGCCGATCTCGACGCCGAGGTGCGCGAGTGGTACACGTGCTTCCAGTTTCACAAGGCGTACCAGCGCATCCTCAATTTCTGCGTGGTGGACCTGAGCGCGGTGTACTTCGATGTGCTCAAGGACCGGCTCTACACCTGGGCGCCCGGGTCGCGCGGACGCCGCTCGGCGCAGACCGCCATCTGGCGCATCGGCGAAGCTCTGGTGCGACTGCTGGCGCCCATGATGAGCTTCACCGCCGACGAGGTGTGGCGCTACCTGCCGCGGGCCGCGGGACGGCCGGAGAGCGTCCACCTGGCGCAGTTCTTGGGCGGCGCGGAAATCACCGGCAGCATCTCACCTACTGACGGCCTTGATCTTGTGCGGAGCGATTGGGAAACGCTGCTGGGCGTCCGGAGCGAGGTTTTGAAGGCGCTGGAAGAGGCGCGCAATGCCAAGCTCATCGGCGGTGGCTTGGAGGCGAAGGTCAGCATCTCGGCGCCGCTGGGCCTGCTGCCCGTGATGGAGAGGCGCCGCGCCGACCTTCGCTACTTATTTATCGTCTCAGAGGTCGAATTCCATGAGTCGCCTGGCGGAGACGGCGCGGCGGCGCTGGCGGTGAAGGTGACCAAGGCTCCGGGCCAGAAGTGCGAGCGCTGCTGGAATTACTCCGTCC
>DATNJE010000199.1:0-4137 GCA_035604095.1 Terriglobales bacterium | reverse complement strand
GAGATGCCCCGCATCAGCGAACTGGTGGAGAAGAGCGGGATTGGCTTTCTCTATGCCTCCAACTTTTCCGTCGGCGTCAACGTGTTCTTCGACGTAGCGCAGGCCGCCGCCGCCGCGCTGCAGCACGGATACTCGGGCGCGATCGAGGAGCGCCATCATGCCCAGAAAAAAGACAAGCCTTCAGGGACGGCCGCGGTGTTGCAAAAACTTCTGAAAGAGAAAAGCGGCGCGGAGCTGGAGATCACTTCGGTCCGCGAGGGCGACATCGTGGGCACGCACATCATCACTTTGCGCTCCTCGGGCGATACCATCACCCTGGCGCACGAAGCCCACTCCCGCCGCGGCTTTGCCGAGGGTGCGGTGCGCGCCGCCGAATGGCTGGCCGGCAAGAAAGGCTTCTTCGACTTCAAGGACGTGTGGCGCGGGATGTAGGCAGGCGAGCAGAAAATCCTTCGTGAAAGATCACGTGTCAGGGCACGACTTCAGTCGTGCCAAAAGTTCGAAGCAAGGATTGGGCTTTAGCCCCTGTGGGCCTGGTGCGGATGGCGCACAATAACTCAAATGCGCAGGGGCTAAAGCCCAACTGAGTAGGCGAGTGACGGCACCCTTCGACTTCGCTCAGGGCAGGCTTGAAGTCGTGCCCTGACACGTGACCCCTCACGAGCATGTTAGGTTTGCAGCCCAATCAACAAAACATACCTTGCCGTGTCGCTCCGAGACTCCTATGAGATAGTGTGTCAGCACGGACACCGGATGCTTCTCTCCCACAAGATCACCGCGGTTGACCTGCACGCCTGCGGCGAACCCGGGCGGGTGATCACCGGCGGCGTGCCCGATGTCCCCGGCCGCACCATGTTCGAGAAGAAAACCTGGTTTCAGCAAAACGCTGACGCTCTGCGCAAGCGCATGCTGCGCGAGCCGCGCGGGTATCCCGCCGCCAACTGCAACCTGCTGCTGCCGCCCACCGATCCCCGCGCCCACGCCGGGTTCATCATCATGGAACAGGTGGAATACCCGCCCATGTCGGGCACCAACACCATCTGCGTCGTGACGGCTCTCCTCGAGACCGGCATCGTCCCCGCCAGCGAGCCGAAAACACTTCTCGTGCTGGAAACGCCCGCCGGGCTGGTCGAGGTGGAGGCGGAGGTGCGCGGCGGCAAGGTCACGCACGTGACCTTCGAGAACTTGCCTGCATTCGCCACCCATCTGGACGCGAAGATCGAAGTCCCGCAGCTCGGGACCGTGACCGTGGACGTGGCTTACGGCGGGATGTTTTACGTCATCGCCGAAGCCGCGCCGCTGGGGCTGCGCCTCACCCCGGACGAAGGCCGCGACATCGTGCGGGTGGGAGAAATGATCAAGGCCGCCGCGCGCGAGCAGTTGCCGGTCGAGCATCCGGAGAATCCCGGCATTCGCGGCATCACCATCGCCGAGTTGACGGCGCCGCCCACCAATCCCGCCGCCGTGGCCAAGAACGCGGTGGTGGTCTCGACCGGCCAGCTTGATTGGAGCAGACCCTCCACCTGGACCGGCGCCCTCGATCGCTCCCCCTGCGGAACCGGTACTTGCGCCCGCATGGCCGTGCTGCATGCCAAAGGCAAGCTCCGTCTGCAGGAACCGTTCGCGCACGAAGGCATCCTGGGCACCATCTTCACCGGATGCCTGGTGCGTGAGACCTCGGTCGGACGGCATCGCGCGGTGGTTCCGACCTTGAGCGGCGCCGCCTGGATCACCGGCTTCGCCGAGTATGTCCTCGATCCCGAGGATCCCTTTCCAGAAGGCTTCACGGTGGGCGACATCTGGGGCGCCGGCGCCGACGAACCCCTGAAGTAAACGTTCCCCGGCCGACACGTCCCAACACCTCAGTAACTTGTAGAAATTCCCGCAAGCGGAATAATCGACGTTGGCCCGATGAAGATCGCACGGGACAAGCTCGTAGTGTGGAGTGCGGTGGCGCTGGCGCTGGCGCAGACAGCCGTGGCGCTGGCGGCGCCGCGCGGCTATGCCCTCACCGTATTCGGCGACCTGGTCCAGACCTCGCTGCTGGTCATCGGGATGGTGGCGATGTACCTCAACGCTACCCGGACCCGCGGGCGGATACGTTTCTTTTGGGGGCTGATGGCCGCCGGCTTCGCCCTGTGGACCGCCTCGCAACTGGGGTGGACGTACTACGAGGTGCTGGCGCGCCAGGAGGTGCCCAACCCCTTCCTGGGCGACGTGGTGGTGTTCATCCACCTGGTGCCCATGATGGGGGCTCTGACCCTGCAGATGCAGTCGGCGCAGGACCAGCAGTCGCTGGAACTAGGCTCGCTCGACGTGGTGCTGCTGCTGTTCTGGTGGCTCTATCTCTACGTGTTTGCGGTAATCCCGTGGCAGTATGTGGCCCCCAACGTCACCCGCTATGGGGACAGCTTCAACACGCTCTACCTGACCGAGCACCTGCTGTTCCTGGCGGGGGTGGGAATTTTGTGGCTGAAGACGCGGGACCGGTGGCGCAACTTGTACGGCAACCTGATGGGCGCCGCGCTGCTCTACGGGTTCGCCTTCTACGCCGCCGACGTGGCCATCGACCTGCACCACTACTACACCGGCAGCGTGTATGACATCCCGCTGGTCGCCGCGATGGCGGCGTTCGTGTGCGTGGGGGTGGCCGGCGGGCAAATCAAGGCTTCGGAGGAGCCGCCCTCCAAAACCGCGCCCAGCCCGTGGTCGGGGCGGCTGGCGATGGCGGCCATGCTCTCCATGCCGGTGCTGGCGTTGTGGCAGGAGTTCAACGGCGACGCTCCACCCAGCGTGCGCCACTTCCGCCTGGTGGTGACGCTGGTGGCGCTACTGCTACTGGGCGCGCTGGTGTTCCTGAAGCAACACCTGCTGACCCGGCAACTGGCGACCCTGCTGGCGCGCTCGGAAGACTCGCTGGAAAAATACAAGCGCCTGCAGAAGCAACTGGTGCAGTCGGAAAAGCTGATCTCGCTGGGACAACTGGTGGCGGGAGCGGCCCATGAGATCAACAATCCGCTCACCGCCATCCTGGGATTTTCCGAGATGCTCGCCCTGGAAAAGAACATGACGCCCTCCCAGCAGGACTTCGTGGAGAAGATCCGGCGGCAGGCGCAGCGCACCAAGGATCTGGTCTCCAACCTGCTGGACTTCGCGCGGCAAACCCCCGGGCAGAAAACCGCGGTGGATGTGAACGCGTTGCTGCACACCGTGATCAAGCTCAGCGAGACGCGTATGCAGCGGCGGCAGATCCGGGTGGAACTCGACCTGGGGCTGCGCCTGCCCACCGTCTCGGCGGACAAGAACCAGCTCCTGCAGGTCTTTCTGCACCTCTCGCGCAACGCTGTGGATGCCATGGAACCGCAGGGCAGCGGCGTGCTGCGGGTCGTGACCCGCACCGAGGAAGACGAAGTAGTCATCGAATTCTCCGATACCGGCGTGGGACTGAAGGAGCCGGAGCGCGTGTTCGACCCCTTCTACACCACCAAGGGCGTCGCGGGCACAGGGTTGGGACTCAGCGCCGCCTACGGCATCGTCCAGGAGCACCACGGCAAAATCGTCGGCCACAACCGGGAGCAGGGCGGAGCCACCTTTGAGGTCCGCCTCCCCATCACGCTCAGCCAAACGGCAGCCGCGACCCTCCCCCCTCCGGTCGCCGGCGTCGCGTCGGGCGTCTAGCGGAGCGGGCTTAAACTGCCGCGAGCAATACCAAGATCGTTCGTCACGCTCTGTCGGCTTCGCCTCCGTCGCCCTTCCTCAGGATGACAGTTCTGTTTTGTTGCGGCCACGGCGTAGCAATTGGCCGCCAGCCGCATTTTTTCGCTGCCTGAGCCGCCCAGTGCAGTATGATTTGCGATTATGAAACTGCGCGGATGCGGCACTGCTCTCGTCACCCCGTTCCGGAAAGACGGCGCCATCGATGAACCGGCGCTGCGGTCGCTGGTTGCCTGGCAGGTGGAGTCGGGCATCGATTTCCTGGTGCCCTGCGGCACCACCGGCGAGACGCCCACGCTCTCACGCGAGGAGTGGCTGCGGGTGATCGACATCACCATCGAAGTCGCGGGCGGACGTGTGCCCATCGTGGCCGGCGCCACCTCGAACTCCACGCGCGATGCGGTGGAGAAGGCGCAGACGGTG
>DATNJE010000198.1:0-7058 GCA_035604095.1 Terriglobales bacterium | reverse complement strand
AACGTCTTCCGGGTGCAGGCCATTTCCTTCGCGATCGGGATCGCCGCCGCCGGGATCGCCGGCGGCCTGCTGCTGCCGGTCTTCTATATATATCCGCAGGTGGGCGACCAGTTCACGCTCACGGCGTTCGTCATGGTGGTGCTGGCGCTCGCCCTCTACCTGTTTGTGATGCGCACCATGATCGGCCGCGCCGCGCGCGCCATCGCGCAGAACCGCTATGCCGCGCCGCTGATGGGGATCAACGTCTTCCGGGTGCAGGCCATTTCCTTCGCGATCGGGATCGCCGCCGCCGGGATCGCCGGCGGCCTGCTGCTGCCGGTCTTCTATATATATCCGCAGGTGGGCGACCAGTTCACGCTCAAGGCGTTCGTCATGGTGGTGCTGGGCGGCATGGAGTCGATCGTCGGCGCCGCGCTGGCCGGACTGGTGCTGGGCGTGGTGGAGAGTCTCACCAGCCTCTACTGGGGCAATGAGTGGGCGCTGGCGGTGGACTTCGTGATCTTTCTGCTGGTGCTCTCGCTGAAGCCGAGCGGCATCTTCGGGAGGCAGAGAGCTTGAAGCGCTCCCACCTGCTCGCCGCGTTCGCGGTCTTCGTGCTGTCCTTGCTGCTGCCGCTGGTGGTCGAGACGGGATACGCGCTGCAGATCCTGTTCCGCATCTACCTGTTCGCGGCGCTGGGGCTGGCGTGGAACCTGGTGGGCGGATACGCCGGCCAGCTCTCGCTCGGCCACGCCGCCTACTTCGGCGCGGGAGCCTACGGGCTGGCGCTGTTCTCCGGAAAGCTGGGCGTGTCGCCATGGCTGGCGGCTCTCATGGGCGTGGTGGTGGCGCTCGCGTTCGCACTGCTCATCGGCGGGGTATCGTTCCGGTTGCGCGGGCCCTACTTCGTGCTGGCCACCATTGCCTTCGCCGAGGTGCTGCGGCTGGTCGCCAAGAACCTGCCGACCGTGACCGGCGGCGACGTCGGGGTGCAAGTGCCGGCGCTGTTTCACGGCAACGTGAACCGTGCGTTCTACTGGGCGGCGGTGATGCTCACTGCCCTGGCGTTTGCCACGACGGTAGCAATCTCGCGCGCCCGCTTCGGTTATTACCTGATGGCCATCCGCGAAGACGAGGACACCGCGCTCTCGGTCGGCATCGGCGCCGCCCGGACCAAGCTTGTGGCCCTGCTGGTAAGCGCCGCGCTGACGGCCCTGGCCGGGGCGCTCTATGCCAGCCTCTTCCTTTATATTGTGCCGGACCAGGTGCTCTCGATCGATGTCTCCAACGAGATCGCGATCGTCGCCATGCTGGGCGGCGCGGGCACGGTGCTGGGACCGATTGTCGGCTCGGTGGTGCTCGAGTCAGCATCGGAATTATTCAAGGACATCTTCAAGGAAGCCCACCTCCTGATCTATGGCGTGCTGCTGGTGGTGGTGGTGCTGTTCCTGCCGGAAGGGATCATCGGCACGCTCGCGGCGTACCTGCGGCGGCGCGCGATGTTCGGCGGACTCAAGGCGGGCGCCAAAGGCGTGACGGCGGACTAGGTAAGAGATTATGTCTCTCCTCGAGATCGATCACGTTAGCAAGCGGTTCGGCGGGTTGCGCGCCATCCATAACGTGGCCTTCTCCATCGAGGAGAACGAGATCACCTTCATCGTCGGACCGAACGGCGCGGGCAAGACCACTCTGTTCAATCTGATCACCGGCGTCTTCCACCCGGATGAAGGCAGCATCCGCTTCCAGGAGCAGGACATCACGCACATCAGCCCCAACCACGCCGCGCGTCTCGGCATCGGGCGCACGTTTCAGCTCGTCAAGCCGCTGCGCAACCTGACAGTGCTGGAGAACGTGATGCTGGGCGCATTCCTGCACACCTCCAGCCCGTCGAAAGCCGCCGAGCAGGCGCGGGAGGTCTTGAAGTACCTGCAGATGGAAAAGGCCATGCACTTTACCGCCAGCGGATTGCCGCTGTCCATGCTGAAGCGGCTGGAGATCGCGCGGGCATTGGCTACCAAGCCGCGGCTGATTCTGCTCGATGAGGTGGTGGCCGGGCTCTCGACGACCGAAGCGCTGGGACTGGCGGAGCTCCTCAAGAAGCTCCCAGAGTGGGGCGTGGCGGCGGTGGGCGGGGTGGAGCACGTGATGCAGGTGGTGATGAGCATCGCCCATCGCGTGGTGGTGCTCGACCACGGCACGCAGATCGCCGAGGGCAAGCCGCAGGAAGTGGTGCGCATGCCGGCGGTCATCGAGGCCTATCTCGGCGCCAAGTACAAGGAACTCGGGCTATGAGCGAGCCGCTGCTGGTGATGGACGACGTGCAGGCCGCTTACGGCGACTTCCAGGCGCTATTCAACATCACCCTGCACGTGAACGAAGGCGAGATTGTCACGCTGGTCGGGGCCAACGGCGCGGGCAAGACCACCACGCTGCGCGTCATCTCCGGCCTGCTACAGGCGAAAAAGGGCACGCTGCGCTTTAACGGCCAGGACATCTCCCGCACCCCGCCGCACCGGATCGTGGAACTCGGCATCAGCCACGTGCCCGAAGGCCGGCAACTTTTCCCCCACATGACGGTCGAGGAGAACCTCGCGCTGGGCAGCTACATCGGCCGCGCCCGCCCCCGGCTCAAGCAATCCATGGAGGAGCAGTTCGCGTTCTTCCCCCGCCTGAAGGAACGGCGCAAACAGCTCGCCGGCACGCTCTCCGGAGGCGAGCAGCAGATGGTGGCCATCGCCCGCGGCCTGATGAACCAGCCCAGGCTGTTGCTGCTCGACGAGCCTTCGCTTGGCCTCGCGCCCAAAATCGTGGAAGAGGTCTTCGAGAAAATTCAGGAGATCGGCAAGCGCGGCCTCACCGTGCTGATCGTGGAGCAGAACGTGGTAGACGGGCTCAGCATCTCGAATCGCGGCTACGTGGTGGAAAATGGCGCGATCGAGCTGGGGATCGGCACCTCCGCGCAGGAACTGCTGAGCAACGAGCGGCTAAGGTCGGCGTATTTGGGGCTGTAGCGGGCGGCGGCTCGCGGAGAAGCCGGCCTACGGGCTGGCGGTGGGAAGAAAGATGGAGATGGTGGTCCCGCTCTGGCCGTGCCGGGAGCTGGTGCGGACGCGGATGCGGCCGCTGTGCCGCAGCACGATCTCGCGGGTGAGCCACAACCCCAGGCCGGTGCCGGCGTCGCACTTGGTGGTGAAGAAGGGCTCGAAGATGCGCTTGCGATGCTGGGGGTCGATGCCGAGGCCGCTGTCGGCGACGGTCACCGTGACTCCGGGCATGCTGGAGCGCCAATCGCGGCCGCGGCTGACGCGCAACACCAGGTCGCCGCCCTCGGGCACGGCATCGATCGCGTTGGCTACCAGATTGGAGAAGGCCTGGCGCAGCTCGCCGGGGCGGGCATGGATGGGGCCGTTGAACCGCACCTGCTTGACCAGCCGGATGTTCTTGACGTTGATCTTGTCCTGGTAGAGCGCCAGGGCATCATCCAGGATGGCGGCGATGCTGGTGGTGGTGCGCTCGGTGGCGCCGCGGAAGAACCCCAGCGTCTGGCGGGTGATGCTGGCCACGCGGGCGACCTGCTGCTCGGCCAGCAGCAGCAGTTCGCGCAGGGCGGAGGTGACCTCGGCATGGGTGCGCGCCAGAAACAGAGTATTGGTCACGGCCTCCAGCGGGTTGTTGATCTCATGCGCGATGGTGGCGGCCAGGCGCCCCACCGCCGCCAGCTTCTCGGCGCGCAGCATGGCTTCCTGAGCTTGCTTGGCCTCGGTGATGTCGATGACGGTGCCGAGCATGGCCTCTGGCTGGCCGTGCTCGCCAGGCAGCACGGTAACGTTCTCCAGGATGATGACGGCAGCGCCGTCCTTCTTGCGCAACGTGAGTTCTAGATTGCGCACTGACCCGTGGGCGCGCAGCTTCTCCACATAACGCTGGCGGTCGGCGGGATCGAAATAGTAGTCCACCCCCGGACGGCGCACGATCTCGTCCGGCGAGTCGTAGCCGAAGATGCGCGCGAACGACAGGTTGCACTCCAGCATCTCTCCATCCAGGGTGGAGCAGAAGACGCCCGCCAGGTTCTGGTCGAACAGCATGCGCCAGAGTTCGCCGGTCTCCCGCAACCAGAGATAGGCGCGTGCCGTGGGAGCGACCGTAGCGCTGGCGTGCGGATTGGCGGGGCTGGGATCCTTCATGGGCACGGATAACAAAATTATAGTCCAGCAGCTTCAGCGTCCGTCGCCCGGGGTGTCGCCGCGGCGCGGATGGGGCGCAAGCTGTTCGGCGGTTACGTAGAGCGGCTCGATGTCCACGGGAATATCGGCCAGCTTGTCCAGCACGCGGCGCATCTCCGGACGGATCACGCCCATGCGGTCGAGCAGGCGTTTGGCCCCGGCATAGTCGCCGGTAGCTTCCAGCGTAAGCAGGTCGTGATCGAGATCGCGCACCGCCTGCTTCATCTTCCCGAAATCAATGGTGAATCTGCCATCGGGCTGGGCGGACACCGCTCCCTTATCCATTAAATAGTTGATCTGCACCGCCTGTCCTCGGGCGTGCGCCTCGGTGGCGCCGAAACGCAGGCTGCGAAAGGCGGAGGCGACGTAGGTCGTATAGAGGTTCTTCTCCGTCAGTCCGGCCAGCGGCTTGCCCGCAGCCGCCTCTCCGTGATCGATCAGGAATTGCAGGGCGAACAGCCCGGTCACATCCGCTTTGGCCTCTTCCAGCGGACCATAAAATTCCTTCAACTCCAGGCGCGGGTTGGAGGCGGGCTTGCGCAGTGTCGCCGCGATCTGGTGCGGTCCCAGCCCGTGCATCAGCTCGTGCGCCACGGTGTGGGTGAAGAACGCCTGGAAGTTCACCTCGCCCTGCGCCTCGGCCGGCAGCACCCGCCGCGAGATGGGCACCAGCACGCTGTTGAACTTGGCTTCCTGGATGTTCCGCAGCATCACCCGCTTGCTGCCTTTCTCGTTCACCACCACCTCGTCGTTGGGCAGGTTGTAGGCGGCGGTCTGCACCGCGCGTTCGCCGGCGGCCGAGACCACATTCACCACCCGCAGCGGCGACTGGCTGCCCAGCTTGGGATTGCGGTACTTCTTGTCTTCCGGCAGGTTGTTCTCGATCTCCTGCAGATGGCGGCTGAAGAAGGAGAGCTTGGCGGTCTCGGCGTCGTCGCGGAGATAGATGTAGGCTTCGAACGACGCCTTGTAGCCGAACAGCTCGTCCTGGTAGGTCTCGTAGGGGCCGATCGTGATGTCGAGGGGCGCATCCAGTTCCATCCAGTCCGCATCGCTCGAGCGGTACTCGTTGCTAATGAAGGCCTCGGCGCGCGAGTTCAGGAACTTCTTCAGGCTGTCGTTGGTGGTCAGGCCGGCGGCTTCGCGCAGCAGGGCGGCGGCACGGTTCAGGTCCTGGCGGTACTCGACGCTATAGGGAAAGATCACCAGCTTGCGGTCGGAGTGTTGGCGGCGGATGACGGTGAAGTATCCCTTGGCCTGCTCCTGCTCGGAGCCGTTCAGGGTTTTGAGCCAGGCCTCGAATTCCTGCTTGCTCATGTCCTCGGGATAGAAGTTGGCGCCCAGCGCCTTGCGTGCCGGCACGTTGGGGAGGAAGGCCTTTTCGCTGTCCAGCGCCGACCACGGTGACTTGTTGATGCGAAAGTAGTGCCGGCGGGCCTGGCCGAGGGGCGTGCGATCCTCGCGCAGCTTGGCGCGGAGCGTGTCGTTGCCGCTCCACATCTGGTCCATGAAAATCTCGTTGAGCACGCGTCCGGCCTCGATCAGCTTCACCAGCGCCTTCTGGTCGCCGGGAGAAAGCGAGGCGGTATCGACGCGCAGCTCGGTGGGCGCAAACCGCGCGGCCATCTTTTCCAGCTCGGCCAGATCGGGGATGTGCTCGGCGTGGGCGGCAGGTTGCTTGGTGGAGGCGGGCATCGCCGCCGGCTTCTGCTGGCCTGCCAGCAGCGCGGGCAAGAGCACGATGAGGCACAAGAGTCGTTTCATGGTCCCCCTGTTCCGGAGCCTCGGATTTTCCGGAAAAGCCAACCATGATAGCAGTTTGCGATGGAGGGAGCCGTTGACCTAGCGCGGCATTGAACTTCTTTAGGCCGACTGGCAGGTCACTTTCTACTTCGGAACGAATCAGTGATCGCTGCGGACTCGAGGTTTGACCATCTGAGCGGCCATTGATCTGCGCCAGCAGGTTCACTCCTCGCCAACTTCAGCTCCGTTTTCCGAATCATTTGTGACCACAGGGAATCCGGATCTGAATCGAAGACCGCTCCGGCGTCCGCCGGAAAAATGAACCACGCGCCCAGCTCCACTTCCTTCCGCAGTTGGTCGCTCGTCCATCCGGCGTAGCCCAGATAAACATGAAAAACGCCAGGGTCGGGTCGCGCCGAGATGGCCTGTTCGAAGAGGGGTTTCGTGGAAACCAGGTAAACCCCGCCGAAAATGTGTTCAGCCCCTTCGAGCTTGGCCGGCGACTGGAACAACGCAAACACCGCGGGAGTTTCGACCGGACCCCCGAGATAGACCGGGTCGGAACGGCCTTTCGCCGCCTTGAGTCCCTCCAACACACGCGAAAGGGGGACATGGGTGCGCCGGTTGAGAATCAGTCCGACCACGCCTTCGGCATCGTAGCGAACCAGCAAGACCACGGTTTCAGCGAAATTCGGATCCCCAAGGCTCCGGCTCGCCACCAGCAACTTTCCCGCGCCCAGATCCTCGGCTTTCTTGGATTGGATCGGAAGAAAAACGGCCGGCGAGATTGCGCTCCGCGTACGGAAGGCGTTGACCCAGTGCGAAGCCGGCGGTGCGGTCCCCGCCACCAGCAGGGCAAGCGCCGCGCCACTCAACAGCCACAACACACGCTTGCCGACGGCTCTTGGACGGGCTGCCGTCAGCATCCTTATTCTCCCTCTTTCTCCCCGCCGTGGATTTGTGGCGGGTCGCCTGGTTTTGGACCGGGGCTAATCTTTGCGCTAGGGCGGTTGAAAGTGTACATCCTCTTGGGTGCAGCCGAGCGCGCTTTTCCCCCGCAGGAGAACGCATTCAGTTATCGACCGCGGAAGTGCTCCCACCCGCGCTGGGGCA
>DATNJE010000197.1:0-3078 GCA_035604095.1 Terriglobales bacterium | reverse complement strand
AACAGCGCGCGCAACTCTCCGCCGAACGCCTGGTGGACCTGCTTCAGCAGAGCGCGGCTGATTTTGAGTTTGGGGCGCTTGCCGGTGAGCCGCTTGTTCAGGGCGATCAGCCGGTCGAGCAGCCAGCGGCGGTGGGCAGGCAGCTCGGCGAAGCGCGTCCCCAGGCCCTTTTCCAGGTTCTTGAGCACCATCGGCACCAGGGACATGTAGGCGATCTTGTAACGCGGGAAGGCGTCGCGGACATACTCCGGGCGGAGCGTCCGCAGGTGCACCACAGCGGCGCCGCAGGTGAACGGCCCGATGAATCCGACCATGAAGTCGATCGCGTGGTTGGTGGGCAGGATGCTCAGGTAGCGTACGCCCGGCCAGAATGGGTATAGCGACGTGAGCGAGATGCACTGCTCGAGGTAGTTCTCATGTGTGAGCACGCATCCCTTGGGACGGCCTCCGGTGCCGGACGAATAAACGATGCACGCCGGATCCTGGCGCCGCCGGGGCACGAAGCGCGGTTCGCCTTCCGCCTTGAATTCCTCCCAGCGCTTCGCGCCGGCAAGGTCCGCGCTAGTGGAAGCTTCGGTTACAAGCACCGTCTGAACGCCTAAGTCCTTGAACCCGGGACTGGCCACAATGGCTCGCCACAGGTGATGTTCGGTCACCAGCACGTTCGCTTTCGAGTGGGCTAGGAGTTGAAGATGCTCGCGTGCGGTCAGCTTGTAGTCGAGCGGTACCAGCTCGCCGCCGCAGTGGAAGATGGCGTAGGCGGAGATGAGCCACTTCGACTGATTGGTCATGATGATGGCAGCGCGGTCGCCTTCGCGGAAACCCGAGTCCTGGAGGGCGCGCGCCAGCGGTAGGGCCATCTGCTTGAAGTCGCTGTAGGTCAGCCGGCAGTTCTCGCGGTCACGGTCGGCCTCGATCAGGCACACTTCGTCCGGCCAGCGCTCGAGCGCATCGCGCAGAGCCGCTCCCAGCGACTCGTATTGATGAAGATCCAACATCAGAGGCAGCAGGATGCGGGAAGCAGGAAAACTGGAGGTTTCACCGCTTTCGCCGTCCTGCCTCCTGCCTCCTGCTACCTGTAACTGGAGGACGTTTCACAGTCTCGACTGGATTCTCTCGGCTAGCGCGCGGAAGCTGGTGACGCCCTGCATCTCGTAATCGGGCAGTTCGACCCGGAAGTGGTTTTCGAGACGCGTGAGCAACTCCAGGGCCTGCAGGCTGTCGATCTTCAGCTTCTCGAAGAAGTCGTCGCCGGGCGCGAGCTTCTCTCGCGCCACCTTGAAGTGCGTGGCCGCGAGCTTAAGGATCTCATCGGTCGTCTGGTCGAGCGTGGGCATGGCGTCTCTCTTGTTTCAATTTACCAAATGCAGTTCACGGCAAATATGGTTGCCGGTCGGTGCTCTCGACGAACCTCCGCAAAGCTTCCTCGACGGCGGGCCGGGCGAACAGGGTGCAGAAGGTCTCGATTTCGCGGCGCAGCTCGTTATACGGGACTGGCTTGATGAACTGCTTGGCGGTAACGCGGGTGTGCCGGTCGAACTTCCCGATCTGCGCCGCGGTCGAGCGGGCCACGCGCAGGGCTTCGCCTTCCGCCGCCACCTGACTGACCAGGCCGATCGCCTGCGCTTTCTGCACGTTGAAGCTGCGGCCAGTGAGCAGCAGATCCCGGACGACGGCATTTCCGAGGTCGCGCTTGAGCCGCGGAATCCCGCCAAAGCCGGGAATCAGGCCGAGGCGCAGTTCGGGAAAGCAAAAGCGCGCCATCTTGTCGGCGATGATGAGGTCGCAGGCCAGCGCCAACTCGAAACCGCCGCCGAAGCAGACGCCGTGTACGGCGGCGATGGTGGTGAGCGGCGAGGCGTCGATGATGTTCAACACGCGATGAATGCGCTCGAGCGACTGGCGGACCCCGGCCACGCGCTCGTCCATCGGCAGATCGCGGCCGCGAGTGTAGAGTTCGCGCAGGTCCGCGCCCGCCGAGAATCCCTGCGGCAGCGTGCTGTAGATGATCAGCGCGCTGGCGCGGCTGGTAGCCGTTTCCAGTTCATCGACAAATTGTTCCAGCTCGTCCAGGGTCAGGGTACCGATCTCGTTGAGTGGCTCGCGGTGCAGCGCCAGCTCGACCACGCCATCGGTCATCTCCCAGGAAAGAGCCTGGCCACAGCGTTTCTTCATGCCGGTTTCGCCGATTCCGCCACGCCGTCTGGCGCATACATCTCGTCGATCGCGGAACGGAAGCGCGCGGAGATGGCATCGCGCTTGAACTTGCCGTTGGCGGTAAGCAGTCCATTTTCTGCCGTAAAACCTTCGGACACGAAATGGAACGCGCGGATGCGCTTGTAGTGCGGCAAGTCCAAATTGAATTGTTCCAGGACCCGCTCAACACCGGTGCGTGTGCAGTTGCCGGTGATGATGGCCGCGAGGAAGCTGCACCCGTTGCCGACAAGTACAACTTGCTGTGCGCCGGGCAAGCGGCGCAGGAGTTCGTCCTCGAGCGGCTCCGGGGCGATGTTGTGGCCGGAATTGAGGATGATCAGGTTCTTGATGCGGCCGATAATCCGCCAATTGCCGCGGGCGTCCTCTTCGCCCTGATCGCCGGTATGGAACCATCCTCCCCGCAGGACCTTCGCCGTCTCCAGCGGGCGGTTCCAGTAGCCGGAGAAGATGTTGGGCCCGCGCGCGAGGATCTCTTGGTTTTCGCCGAGGCGCATCTCGATCCCCAGGATCGCCGGGCCGACTCTGCCGGGCTCGACCTGCCGCGGGTCATCCATGGTGCAGATGGCGGTGGTTTCAGTGAGCCCGTAAACTTGCAACACCGGGATGCGCAACATGTTGAAGAAGAGCTGCGTTTCCAATGCCAGCGGCGCCGAGCCGCAGATCAGTGCCTTCAGGTTCGGACCGATGGTTGCCCGAATCTTGGGGAACACCAGCGCACCCGCGAGCATGAGCCAGAACACCTCGCGAATCCCCGATTTCCCGGCGTGGCCGCCAAGGTACGCCTTCGTCGCGTTCTCGAAAATCATCTGCGCGACTCCCCCGCGTTTCTTGATCTGATCGGAGATGCCCGCGCGCACGCGC
>DATNJE010000196.1:0-3712 GCA_035604095.1 Terriglobales bacterium | reverse complement strand
CATCTCCTGCCGTGCTGGCCGCCATGTCCGCCATCGCCGTGCTCATCATCATCAAGCACCGGGAGAACATCCGCCGGCTGCTGGCGGGCACGGAGAATCGTTTGGCGCTGAAGAAGACGCGGGCATGAGCGAGATCGCCATTATCGGCGGAGGCGCATGGGGGACGGGGCTGGCGATCGCGCTCGGGCGCAAGGGCATGCACCGCGTCCGCATGTGGGTGTACGAGAAGGAAGTCTGCGAGTCCATCAATCAGCGGCACGAGAACGAACTCTTCCTGCGCGGGCAGCGCATCCCCGAAGCGGTGCGCGCCACCAACAGCCTGCAGGAAACGCTGCGCGGCGCGGAGATCGTGGTGAGCGTGATGCCCTCGCACCACGTGCGCCGTGTCTTTCGCGAGATGCAACCGCACCTCGGCCGGGAGATGCTGTTTGTGAGCGCCACCAAGGGCCTGGAGAACGAGACCTTGCTGCGCGTGACCGAGGTGGTCAAGGAAGTGCTGGGGGTGCGCGCACACGACGGCTTCGATCCCCGCATCGGCGCGCTGAGCGGGCCTTCCTTCGCGCAGGAGGTGGCGCGCGGTGATCCCACCGCCATCACCATCGCCTCCAGCGACGCCGGCCTGGCGCAGCGGGTGCAGGCCGACTTCAGCGATCCCAGCTTCCGCGTCTACACCAACGACGACGTGACTGGCGTGGAGATGGGTGGGGCGCTGAAGAACATCATCGCCATCGCCGTCGGGGTGTGCGACGGGCTGGGGCTCGGACACAACAGCGTAGCCGCGCTCATCACCCGCGGATTGGCCGAGATCACGCGCCTCGCGGTGGCCAGCGGTGCGCGCCGCGACACCATGGCCGGGCTTTCCGGCATGGGAGACCTGGTGCTCACCTGCACCGGCGGCCTTTCCCGCAACCGCACCGTGGGAGTCGAGCTGGGCCGCGGCCGCAAGCTGGCGGAAATTATTGCCGGCATGCACGGCATGGTCGCCGAGGGCGTGCTCACCACCAACGCCGCCGTGGATCTGGCCTGCAAGACCAAGATCGAGATGCCCATCACCCAACAGATGCACGCCATCCTGCACCAAGGCAAGCCCCCGCGCGACGCCATCCACGAGCTGATGACCCGGCCGGGCAAGGGGGAGAATTTGTAATTGGTAATTTGGTAATTTGTAATTTGTAAAGTTGTTCAGGATTTGCCCTGCTTTGCAAATTACCAATTACAAATTACCAATCCGAGATCCCTCTCTCTGCCCCGACTGTTCCGATCACTTTCGTAACTTACAGGAGCGGCTTCGCGAGGAAAAGACCCGTAAGGAACACGGTACAATCCGGCAGGAACGTGAAATTCTCGGTCAAAGCGCTAATTCCGTCGCGGATTCCCATCCTCTACCTGATGCTGGCGGTGCTCACCGTCATCAGTGTGGTGCCGCTGTATTTTTACAGCAGCATGGTGGTGGGAACGAACCGCGACCGGCTGAAGACCAACGAGATGCTGCTGGAAAACACCATCACCCGCACGCTGGCCGACGATATCGCGCAGCGGCAGAGCAACTTGCGGGCGCTCCTGGCCAACCTGGCATCGGCAATCGAGGTGGCCAGCGGGGGCAATCTTTCCACCGACCACGTGGCCACCCCCGAGCTGCGGGCGCTGCTGGAGCAGTTCGTCTACTCCTCCGACAGTCTGGCCTATGCCACCCTGCTGAACTCCGACGCCAAAGGCATCTCCGCGGGGCGCATGGCGCCGGACGTCTTCCTGCAACGCGAGCTGGAACGGGCCTTCGCCGCCGCGCGTGAAGGGCGCGTGTACAACGGCCAGGCACTGAGCGGTGGTGGCGGCCGGAGAGCGGACCCGGTGATGCTGGTGAGCGCTCCCCTGACCACGGACGGGCGCTTCATCGGGATGATCGCGGCGGTGGTGGACCTCGGCTACCTGACCCGGCGCCTGCTGGATGCCAGCCAGGGCGGACTGGTGGCCTACGTGGTGGACCGTCAGGGACGGCTGGTGGCGGGCGCCGGCTCCGACTACGCCGTCGGCCAGGACATGACCAACCTGGAGATCGTCAAGAACTGGGTCGACCAGGGCGCGCGCACCAAGCTGGTCGCCACCAAGGAGTTCGACTTCCAGGACGGCAAGAAGCGCGTGGCCATGCTGGGAACGTACAGCCCGGTGGCCACCCTGGACTGGGCGGCGGTGGCGCAGAAGAAGCAGCAGGACGCCTACCAGGACGTCTATGAGATGCAGCACAACGCTAACCTGCTGGCGCTGCTGGCGGTGTTCGTCAGCCTGGGGGTGTCGCTGTTCGCCGCCAAGAGCATCACCACGCCGCTGGGCACGCTCACCGATTCCAGCCGCGCCATCGCGCGGGGTGATTTCTCCAAGCGGGTCAATTTGAAGAGCCGCACCGAGATCGGCGAACTGGCCGATACCTTCAATCACATGACCTCCGACCTGGAGCGCCTGGTGGTCGATCTCAAGCGCGCCGCGGTGGAGAACCGCAGCCTGTTCCTCGGCTCCATCCAGATGCTGGCGGGCGCGGTCGACGAAAAGGACCCCTACACCCGCGGCCACTCCGACCGGGTCACACGCTACTCGGTGCTCATCTCGCGCGAGCTGGGGCTTTCCAACGAAGTGGTGGAGATGATCCGCATCTCCGCCCAACTGCACGACGTGGGCAAGATCGGCATCGAAGACCGCATCCTGAAGAAGCCGGGCGCGCTGACCCCGGAAGAATTCGAAGTCATGAAGACCCACACCACCAAGGGCGCCAACATCCTGCGCCCAGTGGAACAGTTGCGCGAGATGCTGCCCGGCATCGAACTGCACCACGAGTCGCTGGACGGACGCGGCTATCCCCACGGGCTCAAGGGCGAGCAGATTCCGCTGCTGGCGCGCATCATCACCGTGGCCGATGTCTTCGACGCCATGACCACCAACCGCCCTTATCAGGCGGCCATGGAACCCGATTACGTCATCCGCATTATCACTTCGCTGGTGCACACCAAGTTCGATCCCCAGGCGGTGGCCGCCCTGACCGCGGTCCACCACAGAGGCGAACTGATGGTGCGCAAGGTGGCTGCGGTCACTCCGCCCGAGGCGGCGCTGCCCGCGGTGGCGCCGCCGGTACCACAACCGATTCCTGCCACCTTGGCGTGAACTTCGGCGCCATTACCCCATGCGTACGACGTTGGTGTCCAGCCGCGATAGGCGGATGAAAGAGTTGTAGCCTTCGATGGTGGCGCCCACGCCGACTCTGCTGGTGCTCTCCTCATCGACCACGCGGACCACGTGTCCCTTGCACTTGACGCGCATAGGGTCGGTGAGCGTGACCTCGGGCGGGAGGGTGACGGTGAACTCGATGCGGGAACCTTCGCGCGGCCGCGAATTCATGAGGAAGAAGATGCCCTTGGCGCTCACATCGTGGGAGAGCGCGGTCTCCAGCGGGAAGGAATCTTCCGGAGACTCGACGGAAACCGGCACGCTCATCGCAAAGCGCTGTGCCGAGCGCCGTTCTGGCTGGGCCCCTGACGTGCCGTCGCTGGCCATGATCTCCGCTCCCTCGGTGTGACCTGCTGCTCTCAAAGTATCGCAATCCGGGCGGAAATGGAACAGTGACCTGCAAGGGAAATTGGGCAGGTGGGGGGCGTTACCGTTACCCCATCAACGCTTGTCTATAATGGCCATTGGGGCGGGAGTTGCCCCGGTAGCCATGATCCAG
>DATNJE010000195.1:0-2568 GCA_035604095.1 Terriglobales bacterium | reverse complement strand
GACGGCGACGATCCGATGGAGGCGCGTGTCCCGGGCCTTGTACACGTCACCCATCCCACCCGCGCCAATCTGCCCGAGGATCTCGTAAGGTCCGAGCTGAGTGCCGGGAGCCGCAGACATAGGGCGATGAACGATTCTATCCTAACGATGTCTACTTCACACCGCAGCGCCCTCATTGCGCCGGCGCTTTGTTCAGCAGTGCTGGCCAGTTGACGATGACCGTCAGAGGCTGCCCCGCCTGTCCCGGCGTAGCGCGCACCAGGAAGCGCTGGCCATCAGCGGCCACGTCATAAGGACTCCAGCCGATGTCGCTCGCGGGCAGAGGGAATAGTTCGCGCGGGGCAGAGGGTTCCACGGTATCTGCTCCCATTTTGAGGCTCACCGCCATCAGCTTATTGTCGAGCGTTACATAGAAAATCTCGCGCCCGCCCACGCCCCACCCCGGATAATGCCCGCCACCCGTCGAAATCTGGAATTTGCCACGCGACTCAGGAAAGGCCTGGATGTAGACCTCGTATCGGCCGGTCTCGTCGGTCTGGTAGGCTACCCAGCGCGGTGGGGCCTCGGGCGAGAAACGGCCCCACCACTTGTTAAACGGCGTCCGCAGGTAGGGTCTCGGTTTGGCGTCTGGCGCCAGGGTGCCCTGTGTCGTCATGGGAAGGACCCAGAGGTCCCGCTGAG
This sequence comes from Terriglobales bacterium, assembly GCA_035604095.1. Taxonomy (GTDB): domain Bacteria; phylum Acidobacteriota; class Terriglobia; order Terriglobales; family Acidobacteriaceae; genus JAHFUA01. The sequence goes on along the minus strand of DATNJE010000195.1, from coordinate 1,887 downwards.
TCCCGGGAGCGATTTCGTAGAACAGTATCCAGCGCCCGTCGCGAGACCAGTCCGTGGAGAACTGGAGGTTGGGCGTTTGAGTGAGGCGTTGGTCTGTCCCGGCTCCGCTCGACTCTTTACGAAACAGGTTCCGCGATGCGCCGGCGGTGAACACAATCGTCCGGCCATCGGGAGACCAGACGGGGTAAATGTTGAGACTGGAATTGGTGGTGAAACGGCTTGCAGCGTTACGTTCCATCTCCAGTAGCCAGATGTCGCTGCCCCCGGCAGTGTCGCGTGCGGCAGCTATGCGGCGGCCATCCGGCGACAGGCGGAAGTTACTGTACTCTCCCGGTTCACCCACCTTACCAAGCGGCTTTCCCGTGCGGTCGAGCCAGGTGAATTGACTCGAATCGCCGATAGCGCTGTACAACAGCACCCCGCCGCCCGAAGCGGAGGCCTGCATCGCGCCCAAGACCGTGCTCTTTGCTACGGGGTCGGCCACCGGATGAGTTTCACCGCCGAATTTGAGCGTGCCGGCGTCAAACTCCTGAGCCACTAAAGTTCCGCCGCGCAGCCACAGCAGATAGCCCCTCCCATCGCTACCAGGTGCGTATACCGCGTTGGTGTCCGTATCCAGCAGTCGAACCCGTTCCCTGGGATTCCCAAGGGAGCCCGCATAGACGCCGGAATTCCCGGACTTGTCGCTCATGACCGAATATAGGAACCGGCCGCCGGGAAGCACCTGCGGCCAGCGGTGGAACCCCTCCCCGCGCGAGGCATCCAGCGCAGTCACGGGTGACGGCGCGCCGCCGGAGGCCGATACGCGGAGCAAGCCGGATGCGGTGGTTCCAAACAGGATCTGGCCATCGCTGCTCCATGCCCCGCCGCGGGCCACGCCCACGTCGCAGATCGCCAACGGGGCCCCACCTGCCAGGTCGACCCGTTGCAACTTGCCTGTTGTAAAGAAGCCGATTGACTTGCTGTCAGGAGACCAGAAGGGATAATAAGCGCCTTCGGTCCCGGCGATCAGCCTTGGGGTTGTGCCATCCAGCCGCCTGACCCACAGGCCGTTCTTCCCGTTGGCCGAAGCCACGAAGGCGGCGGTCCGGCCGTCGGGCGACAAGGCAATGCCGCCTGCGGTATTTCCAAAAATGAACCGTCCGCCCTGGGGCGGTTCAATCTGGAATCGAAGCACGCGGTCATCCGCAGGTGGCTGAAAGAAGCGTGCCACAGACCATTCGCCAAGCGTGCCAACAATCAGAGCAGCCGCGGCGATCCACCACCACGCGCGGCGCATCAGATTCACTCCGACAAGGGGCCCCGGCTGATCCAAGGCCCACGTGAGCGCCGCCCTCAAGTCGCGTGCCGTTTGAAACCGCTGGTCCGGATCCTTCGCCAGTGACCGCCACACAATCCACTCCAGCAGCGGCGCGACGGCCAGCGGCGCGGGTTCCCGCTCCAGAATGGCAGCAATCACACTGGCACTACTCGGTCCATCAAACGAGCGCTTTCCCGACAACATCTCATACAGCACGCAACCGAAGGCAAACAGGTCGCTCCGTGCGTCCGCCTGTTTGCCCTGCAACGACTCCGGAGACATATATCGCAGGGTCCCCACGATCTGCCCTTGATCGGTGAGCGCTCGTGTGGGGTCCATCTCCTTGAGAGGAACGACTTGTTTAGCCAGCCCGAAATCCAATAGCTTGATGCCTTGTTTCGTGACCAGGATGTTGGACGGCTTCAAGTCTCGATGAATGATGCCTTTCTGATGCGCGGCATCCAGCGCGTCGAGAATCTGACCAGCGTATTCGACGGCTTTTTCAAGCGGAAGAGGACCTTTCAGCGGCGCGCCCTCGACGAACTCCATCACCAGGTAATTTGGGCCGACGTCATAAAGCTGGCAGA
>DATNJE010000194.1:0-3362 GCA_035604095.1 Terriglobales bacterium | reverse complement strand
GTCGACGACGCCATCGTCATGCTGGAAAACATCGTGCGCCACATGGAAGGCGGCGAAGGCGTGCTGCAGGCGGCGCTGACCGGGTCGCGGGAGATCAGCTTCACCATCCTGTCCATGACCCTGTCGCTGGCGGCGGTCTTCCTGCCGGTGCTGTTCATGGGCGGGATCCTGGGACGGCTGCTGCACGAGTTCGCCGTGACCATCGGCGCGGCCATCCTGGTTTCCGGCGTGGTCTCGCTGACCTTGACACCCATGTTGTGCAGCCGCTTCCTGCGGCCGCCGAGAGAGCAACATCACGGGCGTTTATACCGGCTTTCCGAGCAGGGCTTTGACGCCATGCTCGGTCTCTATGTACGCACCCTGAAGCCGGTGCTGCGCCACCGACTGGCCACCATGCTGGTGCTGCTCGCCCTGGTCGCCGGCACGGGATACCTCTTCACGGTGATCCCCGGCGGCTTTCTGCCCAGTGAGGACACCGGTTCGGTCTTCATGTTTACCGAGGCGCAGCAGGGCATTTCGTTCGAGTCCATGAAGGCGCACCAGAAAGAACTGGCCAAGATCGTCATGGACAGCCCCTATGTCGACAACTTGTTTTCCAGCGTGGGCGCGAGCGGCCCGAATGCCACGTTAAATACGGGTCGCATTTTCATGCGTTTGAAGCCCCGCAGAACACGCCCGCACGTGGATGAGGTAATTCAGCGGCTGCGTCCCAAGCTGGCGGTCGTCCCCGGCCTGCGGGCCTTCATGCAGAACCTGCCTCCTATCCGCATTGGAGGCCAGCTCACCAAATCGCTGTACCAGTTCACGCTGCAAAGCCCGGACACCGGCGAGCTCTACAAGTACGCGCCGCAACTGGAGACCCGGCTCAAAGGGTTGAAAGAGCTGCAGGACGTTACCAGCGATCTGCAGATCGCCAATCCGCAGGTGAATGTAGAGATCGATCGCGACAAGGCAGCCACGCTGGGCGTGACCGCGCAGCAGGTGGAGGACGCGCTCTACACCGCCTACGGCATGCGCCAGATCTCCACCATCTATGCGCCCAACAACGAGTACCGGGTGATCATGGAGCTGCTGCCGGAGTACCAGCTCGATCCCACTGCGCTCTCCCTGCTCTACATTCGTTCCAGCAAGGGCAACCTTGTGCCGCTCAACACCGTGGCCACGCTGACCCGGAACCTGGGACCGATGACCATCAATCACCTCGGCCAGTTGCCGGCAGTGACTATCTCGTTCAACCTGGCGCCGGGTGTGGCGCTGGGCCAGGCAGTCGATTCGGTGGACAAGATCGCGCGGCAGGTGCTGCCTTCCACTATCACCACCAGCTTTCAGGGAACCGCGCAAGCCTTCCAGTCGTCATTCCGTGGCCTCGGTGTGCTGCTCATCATGGCCATCCTGGTGATCTACATCGTGCTGGGCATTCTGTACGAGAGCTTCATCCATCCCATCACGATTCTCTCCGGCCTGCCCGCGGCTGGATTCGGCGCGCTGCTCACGCTGTGGATTTTCCGCCAGCCCTTCTGGCCGCTGGAGTGGCGGGTAACCGACCTGAACCTCTACGGCTTCGTGGGACTCATCATGCTGGTGGGCATCGTGAAGAAAAACGCCATCATGATGATCGATTTCGCGCTGGAGGCGCAACGCAAGGAAGGCAAGAGCCCGGGCGACGCCATCTACGAAGGCGCAATTATCCGCTTCCGTCCCATCATGATGACTACCATGGCCGCGCTGATGGGCACATTGCCGATTGCGCTCGGGTTTGGCGCCGGCGCCGAGGCGCGGCGTCCACTGGGACTGGCGGTAGTGGGCGGGCTGATCGTCTCGCAGTTGCTCACCCTCTACATCACTCCTGTTTTCTACACCTACATGGAAGGGCTGCAGCACTGGCTGGGGCGCTTCCGCCGCAAGAAGAAAACCACGGTGGAGGAATTGCCCGTGGGCGAGCCGGAGCTGGTGGATAGCCAGGATTAGCGAAGCATCTCCGAGTAGGCGTTGCGCCTTTTTGGCTCGGCGCTGCTCTACGTCCGACCGGCCAATGGCTGTGGGTTACTGCTGTAATTTGACGCCTTCCCCGCACCGCTGCAAACTCTCACCATGACCAGCATCTCTGAGCGCACCGGTTTGATCTCCCTCTCTCTCGGCACCGCGTTGTTGCTGGCCAGCAATGTGATGGGCCACGGGGTTGGCATTGTGCCTGATCCGCGGGGCGCCCTGCTGCTGGCCGCAGCCGGGCTGCTTTTCTTCGTTCTCGCAGACTTGGGGCGGTGGCGCGGGAAGTGTCTTCGCGTGCTGCAGTTGGTGCTGGCGCTGAGCGCATTCTCCGTAGTCGCCGCCCTGGTCGTCGGCGCCCTGCGGGAGTTCCACCGGGCGGCGGGCCAGGATTGGGGTGCAATCCCGCCGCCGCAACTGATTTTTGCCACCACCTACACGCTGATATCGCTGGTGGCGCTGCTGGGAATCAGCATCCAGGCGCGGCGACAGTCTCCTCGCTCCTAAATCTGGCGGAGCGTCTCTACAGGAGAGTGTGTCGCGGCCCGCTCCCTACACGTCCTCATGCAGCCGGCGTTTCAGATAAGCGGCGATGTCCGCGCCTGCGGGATTGGCGAGTACTGTATCCACCCACGCTTGTCGTTCGAAACACAACACCCGTAAGTCCCAGACCGTGGAAGCCAGTCCGGTAGGGGTCACGTATTGCAGGTGCTGGGCATCGTCGGCAGGTGAGAGGTAAACCTGGTGATAGAGTTCGTTGTCGTCGGCCCACCAGTCGAGGGAGACGAAGTTCGCCCCCGGTCCCTCGTGCACCCCCAAGAATCCCACGCCGTAGTGGCGGCGGCCGGGAGCCAAGGGTTGTCGCAACCAGCGCAGCGCCGCCTCCTTGGCCGCGGCCAGTAACTCCGGGTTGAGCGAACCTCCCGCCAGGGTGATGCCATACACCTTGATCCGCCAGTCTCCCTCCTCCCATAACTCGAGGAAGCGGATCGGACGCCTGCGGTAGCTCTCCAGAAGCTCGGTCATGCGCGCCCATCATACACATGGGTGCGTTTCATGTTTCAAGTTTCACGTTTCACGTTTCAAGTTGCCGCCGGGCGGATGCGGTGTCTCGGCAAGGGACGGCGTACAATCGCTGTTTGGTCCGCGTGGAATCCATCTCTCGCCTGAAAAGTGAAACTTGAAATGTGAAACGAGGTTTTTCTCATGGCCGAATTAGCCGAAAAGCAGTGCGTTCCCTGCCGCGGCGGCGTTCCACCGCTGAAGGGCGCTGAACTTGAGGCGCTCAGGAAACAGGTGCCGGGCTGGGAAGCAGTCAACGAGCACCACCTGAAGAAGGCGTTCGCCTTCCCCGATTTCCAGCGCGCGCTCGATTT
>DATNJE010000193.1:0-20875 GCA_035604095.1 Terriglobales bacterium | reverse complement strand
GCACCATTCCACCATCATCAGCCGCATCAAGGTGATGAGCGAACTGGATATCGCCGAGCGCCGCGTGCCCCAGGACGGGCGCTTCCGCGTGCGCTACGCCGGCCGCTCCATCGACTTCCGCGTTTCCATCATGCCCTGCATTCACGGCGAGAATGCCGTGCTGCGCGTGCTGGACAAAGAGTCGATGAGCGAGAAGTTCCGCAACCTCACCCTCGACGTGGTGGGGTTCAGCGACGACGACCTGCGCCGCTTCCGCCGCTACATCGCCGAACCCTACGGCATGGTGCTGGTCACCGGACCCACGGGCAGCGGTAAGACCACCACCCTCTACGCCGGCCTCAACGAGATCAAGAGCGAGGAAGACAAGATCGTCACCATCGAGGATCCGGTGGAGTACCAGATCCGCGGCGTCACCCAAATCCCGGTCAACGAGAAGAAAGGCCTGACCTTTGCCCGCGGCCTGCGCTCCATCCTGCGCCACGATCCCGACAAGATCATGGTGGGCGAAATCCGCGACACCGAGACGGCGCAGATCGCCATCCAGTCCGCCCTTACCGGCCACCTGGTGTTCACCACCGTGCACGCCAACAACGTGGTGGACGTGATCGGGCGCTTCCTCAACATGGGCGTGGAACCGTATTATTTCGTTTCCGCCCTGAACTGCATCCTGGCACAGCGGCTGGTACGCCTGATCTGCGACTCGTGCAAGAAAAAGGTTTACTATCCTCCCGAGGTGCTGGAAAGCAGCGGCTTGGACCCGCAAGTTTGGGGCAGCGTGCCGTTCCATGAAGGGGAAGGCTGCATGGAGTGCTCCGGTACCGGGTTCCGCGGCCGCACCGCGATCCACGAGTTGCTGGATCTGACCGACCGCATCCGGGAGATGATCCTGGAGAAGCGGCCGACCTCGGAGATCCGCCGCGCCGCCCGCGAGGAAGGCATGCGCTTCCTGCGCGAGTCCGCCCTGGCCAAGGTGAAGGCCGGGGCCACCACGCTGAAGGAGATCAACAAGGTCACCTTCATCGAGACGACGAGATGATGGAGTTCCACGTTTCAAGTTTCACGTTTCGAGCCGCCTGATGGCGCCGCACGTGAAACGCGAAACGTGAAACGTGAAATGTATGCCGACCCTCTCCAAATCGACGGCGCGTCCGCATCTGGCGTGCGAAGTGGCGGCCGACCGCGTGGTGGCGGCGCGCGCTTCCTCCGGCCGCGTCGAACTCTGCGCCAGCCATTCGCTGCCGGCGGGCGCCGTGGTGCCCAACCTGGGCAACGTCAACGTGCTGGACGGGCAGGTGCTGCGCCTGGCCATCGCCGAGGCCCTGGCGTCGGTGCAGGACCGCTCGCGCGACGTGATCGCCGTGCTTCCCGACGCAGCCGTACGCGTGGTCATGCTGGATTTCGACACCCTGCCCGACAAGCAGCAGGACGCCGAAGGCGTGGTCCGCTTCCGCCTGAAAAAATCCCTTCCCTTCAACGTGGACCAGGCGGCGCTTTCCTACGAAGTCCACCACATGAATGGACACGTGAAGGTGCTGGCCGCGGTTTCACCGCAGCCGGTGCTGGAGGAGTACGAGTCGGCGTTTCGCGACGCCGGCTACAGTCCCGGGGTGGTAGTGCCCTCCATGCTGGCGGCGCTGGGCCTGGTGGACACCGGCGCTCCCGCCCTGGTGGTCAAGGTGGATTCGGTCAGCATCAGCGTGGCGGTGGTGGACCAGGACGAACTGCGCCTGCTGCGCACCCTGGAGAATGCCAGCGGCGCCGCCGTGAGCGGAGCCCAGATCGCGGCCGATGTCTATCCCTCGGTCGTCTTCTACGAAGACACTTACGGGGCCAAGGTGGAACGCGTGCTGGTGAGCGGGTTGCCCTCGATGGCCGATATCACCTCGGCGCTGGAGGCGCAGATCGGCTTGCGCGTCCAGAGCCTGGTTACCGAACGCCATCTCAAAGACAAGCAAGGTTCGGCGCCAGCTTCGCTGCTGGCGGGAGTTTTGGGAGCACTGGTGGCCTGAAGATGCGTAGCCGGATCAATCTCGCAAGCCAGCCCTACGAGGATGCGCAGCGCTTCTACCTGCAATGGATCGGGCTGTTGCTGGCGCTGGCGGTGATCACCGCCTTGCTCATCACCATGGTGGTGAGGTCGCACCGCGCCTCCCGCGACATCGCCCGCAAGGTGGCGCAGGAACGCAGCCAGATCGCGGAGATCGACCGCGAGCGCGCCGCCGCCGAGGCCATCCTCAACCGGGCGGAGAACCGCGACGTCCGCGACAAGTCGCGCTTCCTCAACGCCCTGATCGTGCGCAAGGCCTTCTCTTGGACGCAAGTCTTCTCCGACCTGGAAAGGATCGTGCCGCCGCGGGTGCGCATCGTCTCCATTCATCCCGAAGTGAACCTGAGCAGCCAACTGGAGATCCACCTGGAGGCCATCGGCGATTCGCGGGAGAAGGCCAACGAACTGCTGCGCCACATGGAAGAGTCGCCCACCTTCCGCGAGGCGCAGTTGCGGGTGGAGCGCCCTTCCGAGGGCCCCGGCAGTTCGCCCGGGATCGACTTCATCATCGTGGCCCAGTACGTTCCTCAGCTCCAAAAGGAGAACCGCTGATGGCGAACCTGCGCAAGGCACGCAAGCGGTTTACCGCGGCCGCCATCATCCTGGCAGTGCTGGGCGTGGCGGCGATAGGCTTCCTGCTCTCACCGCTGAGCCGCTCACGCAGCGAACGGGAAGCGGAGTGGGCGGAAGCGCGCCGGGAACTCCAGGCCAAGAAGGCCGACGCCGTCCCCCTGCGCGGCATGGACAAGAAGCTGGATCTGGCGCGGCAGGAGATTGCCGCCTTTTACAAAGACCGCTTCCCCTACCAGTACTCGGCCGTATCCAGCGAGTTGGGCAAGGTGGCGGGCGAGACCGGCGTCCGCGTGTCGCAGATTGCATACGAGCCTAAGCCGGCGGAGGTTCCCAACCTGCAGCAGGTGGTCATCAGCGCCAATCTGGACGGCGACTACCTCCAGGTGGTGAAGTTCATCAATGCCCTGGAACGCGACCGCATGTTCTTTATGGTGAACAGCCTCACGCTGGCCCAGGAGCAGGGCGGCATGGTTAAGCTGCAGATCAGGCTGGAGACCTATCTGAGGACCGAGAAGGCATGAAGCTAGGCGCAGAAAACCGGACCAAGCTCATCCTGCTGGCGGTGCTGGCCGTGGGAGCGGTGCTCTCGGTGGGTTACATGTTTAACTCCCTGGGCGGCGGGCCGCCGCAGGTGGTCGCGGTCCCGGCCTCCCGCGGCAACGCCGCAGCGCAGCCGCCGCGTCCAGGGACTCGCGGACCCGCGATTGCCATCGCGGCCACGAGTCTCGATCCCGAGCTGCGCCTCAAGCTCCTCGAATCCAGCGAGGGCACCAAGTACGAAGGCTCGGGACGCAACATCTTCGTGCCCGGTCTGGAAAACATTCCGAACCCGATCGCGCCGGGTATGCCGGGGGGCAAGCCGCTGCCGCCGCAGCCGCCGCCGGGTCCGCCCCCGCCGCCGCCCATCAACCTGAAGTTTTTTGGCTTCGCCAGCCACGCCGGCGAGCCCACGCGCGTCTTCCTGGCGCAGGGTGATACCGTGTTCATCGCGCTCGAGGGCCAGATCGTGGACCGCCGTTACAAGGTGGTGCACATCAACCCTGCCTCGGTCGAGATCGAGGACGTGCTCAACAACAATCGTCAGACCATTCCCCTTACCCAGTCGTAGTCGCGCATGAAGCTGCATCCACATCTGCGCCGGAAGGCAAGCCGCTCGCGGCAGCAGGGCTATGTTCTCATCGTGATGCTGCTGTTTCTCGCGGTGATGGTGATTGGCCTGACGGCCGTGGCGCCGGCGATGGCGACGCGGGTGCGCCGCGAGCGGGAGATCGAACTCATCCACCGCGGAAAACAGTATGCCCGCGCCATCCGCATGTTTTACCGGAAATTCGGCCGCTACCCGGTGCGCCTGGAGGAACTGGAGAAGACCAACAACATCCGCTTCCTGCGCAGGCGCTACAAGGACCCCATGACCGCGAGCGGCGACTGGCGCCTGATCCACTTCGGCGAAGCGCAGCTCACGCTGCCCGGCAACGCTCCGGTGCTTCCCGGAGCCACCATTCCGGGTTCTCCCACCGCGTCGGGCTCTGCCGGCACTTCGGGCGTTGGCGGTTCTTCTTCCGCGTTCGCCAATACCTTTTCCAGCGGTTCTCAGTCCAGCTCTGGGCAAACCAATACGACTACGTCTGGTCAACCCGGAACGGGTCAGACCGGTACTACGGGGAGCACCTCGGGGGATTCCTCTCAATCCGGCCAGTCCAGTCAAACTGGCCAGTCCGGGGGTCAGCCCGGCCAGCCCGGCACGCCGGCTTCGCAACTGAGTTCGCCCTTGGGAAACGGACCCCAATTCGGCGGCGGACCTGTGGTGGGCGTGGCCAGCACGAGCAAGAAAGAGTCCATCAAGCTACTCAACAAGAAAAACCATTATAACGACTGGGAGTTCGTGTACGACCCCAGCCTGGATATGACCATGGCGGGGGCCTTAGGCGGCGGCGTCACGGGTCCGAATCCGGCCCTCACGGGAGGGCAAACGCCTGGGATGCAGCCCGGCCTTGGCTCCCCGGGGATGCCGGGACCGCAGACACCGGTTACGAAATAGCGGCAACTCTCCCTGTACCGCGAAACCCACTAGCAACGCGCACCGCGAAACGGGAAACTGCCCTCATGCAGCTTTCTCTCGCCGACTGGCTGGTGGTCGTTGCCTATTTCACGATCAATCTAGGGATCGGGGCGCTCTACTACCGCCGTGCCAGCGGCAGCGTGAGCGAGTACTTCATCTCCGGACGCAACGTCCCCTGGTGGCTGGCCGGTACCAGCATGGTGGCAACCACCTTCGGCGCCGACACCCCGCTGGTGGTCACCGGCATCGTCTACCGCTACGGCATCGCCGGCAACTGGCTGTGGTGGACCATGGCGCTCAGCGGCATGATGACCGTCTTCTTTTTTGCCCGGCTGTGGCGCCGCGCCGGCGTGCTTACCGACATGGAGTTCGCCGAGCTCCGCTACGCCGGACGCCCCGCTGCCTTCCTGCGCGGCTTCCGCGCGCTCTACCTCGCGCTGCCAGTCAACACCATCATCATGGGATGGGTCAACCTGGCGATGGCCAAGATCCTCGAACTCACCCTGGGCGTGAAGCGCCTCTCGGCGGTGATGTTCTGCCTGGGGATGACCGTGCTCTACACCGCCATCTCCGGCCTGTGGGCGGTGCTGTGGACCGACCTGCTGCAATTCGTTCTGAAGATGGGGATGGTGATCGTACTGGCCGTCTTCGCCGTACGCGCCGTCGGCGGCATTCACGGGCTCACGGCGAAGCTGGCTGCGCACGACGTTACGACTGGTTCGCAGTCGCTGGCCTTCGTGCCCGACTGGACCTCGGGCTGGTTCCTGATGTTTCTGGTGTACCTGAGCGTGAACTGGTGGGCGAGCTGGTATCCCGGCGCCGAGCCCGGCGGCGGAGGCTACATCGCCCAGCGCATCTTCTCGGCGAAAAACGAGAAGCATTCCCTGGCCGCCACACTGTGGTTCAACCTGGCACACTACGCGCTGCGGCCCTGGCCGTGGATCCTGACCGCGCTGGTGGCGGTAGTGCTCTATCCTAGCCTGCGCGATCCCGAGGTGGGATACATCCAGGTGATGATCCGCCATCTGCCGGCGAGCCTGCGCGGGCTGATGCTGGCCGGCTTTGCCGCCGCCTACATGTCCACCATCGGCACGCACATCAACCTGGGCGCGTCCTACATGATCAACGATTTTTACCGCCGCTTCGTCAAGCGCGATGCCGGCGAGCGGCACTACGTAAAGGCCTCGCGCCTGGCGACCATTGTGGTCACGCTGCTGGCGGCCGTCGCCACGTACTTCATGAGCTCCATCGAGGTGGCGTGGAAGTTCCTTATTTCCATCGGCGCCGGCGCGGGCCTGGTGTTCATGCTGCGCTGGTTCTGGTGGCGCATCAATGCCTGGTCGGAGATCAGCGCCATGAGCGCGGCGGGCATTTCGTCGCTGCTGTTGCAATCACGCGCGGCAACGGGTCTGGTTGAGCATCTGCGGTCGATTGATTCGCGCTTGCCCGCCGGCCCGCTAAACGCCTCCGATCCCCACGGCTTTGCCTGGCTGATGATCCTGACCACAGCTTGTACCACCGTCACCTGGCTGGTGGTCACGTTCCTTACTCCGCCCGAACCTGCCGCCAAGCTGCGCGAGTTCTACCAGCGCGTGCGCCCGGCAGCCGCGGGATGGCGCGCCGTGATTGGCTTCGAGCAACAGCCGTCAAAACAGAGCCTGCTGTGGTCCGCCGCCGACTGGATCGCCGGCTGCGCCCTCATCTACGGTTCGCTGTTCGGCATCGGCTACATCATCTTCGGACACCCGCGGACGGGAATTGCCTTGCTGGCCACCGCCGCCGCGTGCGCCGCCTTTATCTTCTGGGATCTCGGCCGCCGCGGCTGGGATGTGCTGAGCGGGGAAGAACAGCGCTCAGCAGTCAGCACTCAGCAGTCGGCTGGAGACTGAGCCCTGCTATGAGCCGCCTTTACCCGAACGAGGATTTCACAGCGGCACCAATTGGGAATATCGAGAGCTTCGTCAGTTGCGTGTTGCAGGGGGAGTTTGGCCGGGTTCCTTCTGGGAACCCTTCGCCCATTCCGCGGCTTGCTCGTGGATGCGCTCTGTCATTTCGTCCATGTGCTTCCGCAGTATGGGCAACATGGACTCCATTGCTTCTCCCGTTATTGCGGGCATTTCCCGCAGGACCTTCTGTCCGGTGGGCGATCCATAGAAGGCAACGAGGGCGTCGATGTCACCCTTTGTGAAGTGCTTTTGATATGCCGGCACCATAGCTTGCAGCATTTCATCCCAGGGCATGTGCCCGAACATATCATCCGTTATCTTGTTCAACCGCACTTCGCAATCGGCAGGGAGCTTGTCTTTGTCTTTCTCGCATTGCTCATGCACCAACTGATGCATGGGCTTAGACATTGCTCCCACTACTTTATCCATCATCTCGCGTGAATGTGCGATTTGAAAGTATCTTTCAACATCTTCCTTCGACGCGGGAGCGTCGGCGGCCCGCTGTGCTGATGCGACTATGCTGAAAGCTAGCAGCAGGGTAAATGCGATTAGAAGGTGCCTCATCTCTGTTCTCCAATCAAACAGATGCCCAGAATACCATGAATGCTGCTTGAGCTTAATCATTCCGCCGCGGGTGCTTAACCTCAACTGAGAGAGAAAGGGTTCAGGCCTGCTCTGGTACAGAAGATGGGCTTTACAATGGCCTCGGCATGCTTCCCAACTGGGTCTTCTGGGTCGTCTTCAACGCGTTCGTGCTGTTGATGCTGGTCCTGGACCTGGGCGTCTTTCACCGCAGGTCGCACGTTGTGCACTTCAAGGAAGCCATCGCCTGGACCTTCGTCTGGGTCTCGCTGGCCGGCCTGTTCGCGCTGCTGGTGCACCAGTTCGGACATCACATGGTGCCCAATCCCACCCGGCCCAACTCCGAGCTGGCGCTGGAGTTCGTCACCGGCTACCTGATCGAAGAATCGCTCAGCATGGACAACCTGTTCGTCTTCCTGCTGATCTTCCGCTACTTCCGTGTGGACCGCTTGCACCAGCACGCGGTGCTGTTCTGGGGCATCCTGGGCGCGCTGGTGATGCGGGCCGGGTTCATCCTGGGCGGCGTGACCCTCATCAACCGCCTGCACTGGATCATCTACCTGTTCGGCGCCTTCCTCGTCTACACCGGCATTCGCCTGTTCAGACAGCAGGAGACGGAGATCCATCCGGAGAACAACCCGGTGCTGAAGATGTTCCGCCGGTTCGTGCCCATCGCGCCGCAGTACGAAGGCCGGAAGTTTTTGGTGAAGCGCGGCGCGCAGTGGATCGCCACCCCGCTGGCCGTGGTGCTCATCGTGGTCGAGACCACCGACCTGATGTTTGCCACCGACTCGATCCCGGCCATCCTGGCCATCACCCGCGACCCTTTCATCGTGTACACCTCGAACGTGTTTGCCATCCTGGGGCTGCGCTCGCTCTATTTCGCTCTGGCCGGCATGATGGAGGTCTTCCACTACCTGCACTACGGGCTGTCGGTGATCCTCATCTTCATCGGGGTGAAGATGCTGGCGTCGGAGTACTTGCACATCCCGATTGGCGTGGCGTTGTCGGTGGTGGGAGGAATCCTGGTGATCTCGGTGATCGCGTCGCTGCTGCTCCCGGCGAAAACGGAGCTGTGATAGCAGAGTCGGCCTGACTGTTCTCTTCCATCTGGATTAATTTGCAGGGGTGGAGCAGGCCTTCAGGCCTGCATTAATGCCACCCTTTATAAGAACCGTGGGCTTCAGCCCCTGGAGTTCTCCAATGAGGACGGCGACTTTGTGCATAAAAAGCGCGGTCCCTCAGTGGCTAAAGCCGAACGCCATTGGCGCAGCCATCATGCAGGGCTGAAGCCCTGCTCCACCCGAGGCAATCCCGCACTTACGGATGCGCCGACCGACAACAATTCACTCAAACCGTATCGCTTCGCCGCGCACGACCGAGTGCTTCTTGAACCGGGCATCATTGTGCAAAGGATAGTCGAGCCGGTAATGCGCGCCGCGGCTTTCCAGGCGGGCCAGGGCAGAGCGGGCGATCAGCATCGCGGTCTGGAAGATGTTGTTGGCTTCGCACTGGCGACGGCCGTTCATCCGCGGCAGGCAGGCACGCCACTTCTCCAGTTGCTCGATAGCCTCGCGCAGCCCCGAGCCGGTGCGCACGATGCCGATGTTCTTCCACGCCAAATCACGCACCGCCCGGATAATCTCTTCCGCTCCGTGCGCGTCGGGGACAGCGCTCCCGCCCGCCGCCGGTTTGCACGCTTTGGCGTGGGCGTTGGCGCGGGCTGGCTGCGCCTCTTCGCGGATGGCTGCGCCGGCGCGCGCGCCATACACCAGGCCTTCGAGCAGCGAATTGCTGGCCAGCCGGTTGGCGCCGTGCACCCCGGTACAGGCGGCTTCGCCCGCGGCGTAGAGTCCGGGCAGGCTGGTGCGCCCGTGCAAATCCGTCCGCACGCCGCCCATGGCGTAATGCGCCGCCGGCCGCACCGGGATTAGGTCGGTGCCGATGTCGATGTTGTACTCCAGGCAGGTGGCGTGGATGCGCGGGAAGCGCGCTGCCAAGTGGTCGGGATCGAGATGCGTCAGGTCGAGGTACACCACCGGGTCGGCCAGGTGCGAGACCTCGAGCTCGTGGGCAATGGCGCGCGCCACCACGTCGCGCGGCGCCAGTTCCGCCATCTCGTGGTACTTGGGCATGAAGCGAACCATCTCTACGTTGCGCAGGTACGCGCCTTCTCCGCGCAACGCCTCCGACAGCAGGAACCGCGGCGCGTTCTTCACGTAGAGCGCGGTGGGATGGAACTGCACGAACTCCATGTCCTGGACTTCGGCGCCGGCGCGGAAGGCCATGGCCACGCCGTCGCCGGTGGCCACTCCGGGGTTAGTCGTCTCGCGATATACCTGTCCCAGGCCGCCGGTAGCCAGCAGGACAGCGTGCGCGTGCACCTCGCGCGCCTCGCCCTGTTCGTTCATCACCCGAATGCCGGCCACCCGTCCGTCGCGCACGCACAGGCCGGCGGTGAACTCCCACTCCCAGAAAGAGATGTGCTTCAGCGCCGCGGCCTTGGCGTAGAGAGCGCGCCCGATCTCGCGACCGGTAGAATCGCCGTGGGCGTGCAGGATGCGCGAGCGGCTGTGCGCGCCTTCGCGGGTGAAGGTGAGTTTCGTGCCCTGGCGGTCGAACTCGGTGCCCCATTCGATCAGTTCCTGAATGCGCGCCGGCCCTTCCTCGACCAGGACCCGCGCCGCCTCGGGATTGGAGAGCCCGTCGCCGGCATCGAGCGTGTCCTGCAGGTGCAAGCTGATCTCGTCTTCGTCGCTGAGCGCGACCGCCACTCCGCCCTGCGCGTACTGCGTGGCCGACTCGGTCACTTCGCTCTTGGCCAGCACCAGCACACGTCCAGCGGCGGCCAGATCGATGGCAGCGCGCATGCCGGCAACGCCCGCGCCCACCACGATGTAATCGGTCTCGGCCGGCACTGACTTCATAAGCGGGTCATGGTACCACGCAGCCGCACCGGGGCCCCCCGCCGTCTTTGCGCGGGCTGGGGTGAAGACGCGCCTCCGATTCCCGCGCGGTGGGCTATCATGGAAGTTAACGTGAAGACGGTCACCATCGCGGTTCAGCCGGCGTACGAGGCGCGCATCGCAAACGGCCTCGTGCGCGACGCCGGGGCGCAGCTCGCGCAGTTGCGCGCCGAGGGCAGTCCGTCCGTGTTTGTGATCACCAACGCCGCGGTACGGAAGCACTGGGGCAGCGCGCTCGCCGATTCGCTGAGCCAGGCGAAGCTACAATTTCACAAACTGGAGATGGGCGACGGCGAACGCTACAAGACCATGGCCACCGTCGAGGAGTTGGCTACGCGCCTGGTGGAGCGCGGGGCCGACCGCCGCTCTCTGCTGGTCGCCTTCGGCGGCGGCGTGGTCGGCGACGTGGCCGGCTTTCTGGCCTCGATCTACATGCGCGGGCTCGACTTCGTGCAGATCCCCACGACCTTTCTGGCGCAGGTGGATGCCGCCATCGGCGGCAAGACCGGCGTCGACCTCGCGGCCGGCAAGAACCTGCTGGGAACGTTCCACCAGCCGCGGCTGGTGCTGATCGATCCCGGCGTGCTGGCCACGCTGCCCGAGCGCGAGTACCGCGCCGGCCTCCACGAAGCGCTGAAGTGCGGCGTCATCCGCAGTCCCCAGATCTTCGACTTCATGGAAAAGGAGCGCGAAGCCATCCTGCGCCGTGATCCCGCGGCACTGGAGTGGCTGATCGCGGAATGCGTCGAGGTGAAGGCCGCGGTGGTCGCCGCGGACGAGCGCGAGTCCGGCCTGCGCCGCATTCTGAATTTCGGCCACACTATCGGCCACGCGCTCGAGGCTGAAACCTCGTACAAGCAATACCTGCATGGCGAGGCCGTGGCCTGGGGCATGGTGGCTGCCTCCATGATCGGGGTGGGCCTGCAGAAGACCGACGCCAAGATCGCGCGCCGCATCATCTCCACCGTGCTCGCGTATGCGCCTTTGCCGAGGGTGACGGCGCGCAGCAGGAATGTCGTGCGGCGGCTGCGCGCCGACAAGAAGACCGTCGATGGCGCCATCCACTTCGTGCTCCCGGTCGAGATCGGCAGGGTGGAGATCGTGGGCGACGTTCCCGAGCGCGCGGTGTTGCAAGCCGTCGACAAATTGCGCACACTCTCGCAGGCATGAGCTTGGCCGCACCTGACAAACCCGCAGTGGCCGGCGCAGCGCCTGCCGGCGCCCACGACCCTCAGGCGGCCGCGCGCGCCGTGCGTGAGATGTTCACCGCCATCGCGCCCCGCTACGACCTGCTCAACCACGTGCTCTCGATGAACGTGGACCGCCTGTGGTGGCGCCGCGCCGCGCGCACCTTCGCGCACATCCTGGCGCGTCCCGGCGCGTGCGTGCTCGACCTGTGCTGTGGTACGGCGGACATGGCGCTGGCCCTGCGGCGGCAAGCCGCCGCGTCGGCATCCATTTTCGGAGCGGATTTTTCTCACACCATGCTGACGCTGGCCGGACGCAAGGCGCGCGGCCGCGTGAAGCTGATCCAAGCCGACGCGCTCTCTCTGCCCATCCGCAACGCGTGCTTCGACCTGGTTGTCTCAGCCTTCGGCTTTCGCAATCTCACCAACTACGACGCCGGGCTCCGCGAGATCTTGCGTGTGCTGCGCCCGGGTGGGGAGATGGGCATCCTCGATTTCGGCGAGCCCAAGGGAGGCCTGGGGAAGGTCTACCGCGTGTACTTCCGTCGGGTGTTGCCGGTGGTGGGGACCGTCATTTCCGGAGTGCGCGGACCGTACGCCTACCTGCCGGCGTCGGTCGAACGCTTTCCCGATCCTTCGCAGATGCTGGAGCGGATGCGTGCCGCCGGATTCGCGAGCGTCAGTTGGACACCTTACACGTTTGGGATTGCAGGCCTGTATCGCGGAAAAAGGTCCTAGGACGTCCCCGGGGCCGCTGGATTCAATCCCCTTCGTGACTGTAATCCTTGTACACCCCGCAGCACACAATCACGTCATCCACCTTCTGAAAGTAAGTGGTCTTATGCTCTTCTCGATTGGTTTCCGGATTCAGATAAACGTAATCGACCCATCCCGAGCCCTGTGACTTCGCTTTTTCGACGATCTCCTTGCGAAACAGCTTGCCTTCGGAGTCCGGAACGGAATACAGATTCTGCCCAATCAGCGCCGGATTCTTGGGATGAGCAACCATGACGCCATGCAGGTCGTAGGCGAATACGTAAAGCTCGCCCTTGTCAAACATCCCCTTGGGCGTGCTGATCTCGGCCAGCGCCTTCTGCTTTCCCTGATACTTCACATACGCCGCCGCTCTCTTCACCAGGGTCTTGGCATCGTCTCTCTCGGCAGCGTGAGAAAGAACCGCGCACCACGACAATACGACGATAAGTAAGATTGCGTTCTTTTTCATGACTCTTGCCTCCAAACTTATCCGGCTGCCGCTTGTCTTCCGGTCTCCGGGAGGCCTTCCAGGACGGCTTCCGGTTCCTCGGCTTCGGCTTCCGTCTCTTTGTTGAGCATCCGCGACATCCTGTTCCTATCGAGTTCATGCTCCCAACTGGAAACCACCATGGTGGCCACGCCATTGCCAACCAGGTTGGTCAGGGCCCGCGCCTCGGACATGAAGCGATCTACGCCCAGAATCAGGGCCAGGCCCGCCACCGGGATGGTCGGTACAGCGGCGAAAGTGGCGGCCAGCGTGATGAAGCCGCTGCCGGTCACGCCGGCTGCTCCCTTGGATGACAGCAGCAGCACACCCAGAATGGTCAAGGTCTGGACCAGGGTCAGGTGGGTATTCGTGGCTTGGGCCACAAAAACCGCCGCCATGGTCAGGTAGATCGAAGTGCCGTCGAGATTGAAGGAGTAGCCGGTCGGGATCACCAGACCCACCACCGACTTGCTGCAGCCCAGGTTCTCCAGTTTGGCCATCATGCGCGGCAGCACCGACTCCGAGGAGGAGGTCCCCAGCACGATCAGCAGCTCCTCCTTGATGTACTTGATGAACTTAACGATGCTGAAGCCGCATAGCCGGGCGATTGTACCCAGCACGATGAAGATGAAAAGCAGGCAGGTCAGGTAGAAGCTGCCCATCAGCATGCCCAGTTTGCTCAGGGAACCGAGACCGAATTTTCCCACCGTAAACGCCATGGCGCCAAAGGCGCCGATGGGCGCAGCCTTCATGATGATTCCCACCACGCCGAACAGGACGTGCGCGAACTCGTCAATCAGGTTGAAGACCACCTTGCCGCGCTGGCCGAGCATGGAGAGAGCAAAACCGAAGAGGATCGCGAAAAAGAGCACCTGCAGAATATCGCCCTTGGCGAAGGCATCCACGACGGTGTTGGGAATGATACCTACCAGGAAGTCGACGGTTCCGTGCGCTTGTGCCTTGGCCGTGAAGCTCTCCAGTGCTCTAGTGTCCAGCTTGGAGACATCGGCATTCATGCCTACGCCCGGCCGAATCACGCTTACCAGCAGCAGCCCGATCGCCAGAGCCAGCGTCGAGACGACCTCAAAATAAAGCACCGCCTTGACGCCAACCCGGCCTACCTTCTTCATGTCCTCCATGCCGGCGATACCGGTCACGACAGTGCAGAAGATGATGGGAGCGATTACCATCTTGATCAGCTTGATGAAGCCGTCGCCCAGCGGCTTCATCTCCGCGCCGGTATCAGGGTAGAAACGCCCGAGCAGGACTCCCAGGGCGATCGCCGTCAATACCTGGAAGTACAGATGGCGATAAATTTTCTTCCCTCTCATAATGCATCCTTCGGCGCCGTCGAGATGACCCCGGTTCGGCTAAGGCGTGGCACGCTGAGCCGCCGGAACGGGTGGCGCTGCAGTCTCGCGCTTGAAGCTATCTGCCAGTGCCTCTTCGCAGCTGTATTGAATCACAGTCTCGTAATCTTTGCCGAGGAACTCCCGCAGCCGTTTGGTATCCATGAGGTAGGTGCCAGTGAGATAGGGAATGGCCGCGGCGGGCACGGAGGATAGGCCCAGCTTCCACCCCAGGCTGAGCGCCAGGCGGCAGCCGCTCTTGCCCGGCAGCCGGGTCACCTTGGAACCGGCGATTTGCGCGCAACGCTCGAAGGTGAGCGCCTCGCCGCGTCCGGCTATGTTCAGGATGGTGAGCGTCCGTGCCACATCGCGCTGCCGCAGGACCCACGCCAGAAGGCGTGCCATGTCGTCTACGTGCACGTACTGGAAGCGGGTGTCGAGATACTTGCGGCCGTAGGGGACCAGCGCCGGCAGCTTGCGTCCACCCTGTTCCATCCAGCGCCCGAGCCGGCCCTGCCCGTAGGGGGTGCCGCGCAGGATGTTGATGAGGTAATTGCGCATGCTGGCGCCGGCGAAGATGTGTGGCCGCAGGATGTAGGTGCTGCAGGCGCCCATGGTCTTGGCGCGCGCCTGCGCCACCTGGTCGGCCTCGCGCTTGTGGATGGCGTAGGGCAGGGTGTGTCCGGCCAGCGGATGGTCCTCGGTCACCAGCCCGGGGAGGTCCGATCCGTAGGCGGCCACGCTGCTGACATAGACAAACTTCTTGATCACGCCGCCGTTGCGGTTCACCACCGAGATGGCTTCCATCACCCGCGCCGTGCCGGCCACGTTGATGCGCCACATGCGGTCCACGTCCAGCACTCCGGTGCGCATGGGATCGATGACAAATGCCAGGTGCACGACCGACTGCGCTTCCGACGTGCGCAGCAGCTCGATCAGTTCGCGGCTGGAAGGCTCTTCGCCCAGGTCGATGGTCTGGAAATGGAAGGACTGAGGGTTCGGGACGGCGGACTCGTCACGCAGGGGATGCAGGTCGAGCCCGAAGACATCGAACTCGGGGATCTCGCGCAGCAGGCGCACTCCCAGATTGCCGGCCACGCCGGTGACCACCACCGTATTCTCGGGTGCGGGCATCCTTACTTGCTGGGCGGCGGAGCCGGAGGCGGCGGCTTGGGCGCCTCGGTGGTGCCTGGAGCTGCCGCGGGTTGCGCCGGCGCCGCCGGGGCCGCGACCGGGGTGGGCGGTGCGGGCGCCGGCCGTGCCGGTGGGGCAGGCGGATGGATCTCTCCGGCGGGCGGCATCGAAGCCGCACTCCCGAAGTACGCCGGATTGAACGTAGACTCCACCGAACTGCGCAGCTTCTCCATGCCCTCGCGTACGTGCTCCCGGCCCAGCGTGCCCTTGATCTCGTCGTGCACTTTGTCCAGCGGGACGGCATCCTTGCTGACCATTTTGTAGATGTAATACCCGGAAGCCTCATCGAGGGCAGCCGAGACCTCACCGACTTTCAGGCCGAACACGGCATCTTCCTGTTTGGGCGGCAGGGTCCCACGGCGGCGTTCCCCCAGATCCACGGGCGGGGCCGTGCCCTTGTTGCTGGCAGCGCTGAAGGCTTCCTTCTGCAGTTTGTCGAAGTCCTCGCCGGCGGCGGCACGCTGCTGGATCTTCTCGGCCAGGAGTTTGCTCGCCGCGGTGTCGGGCGGCTTGCCCTCTTCCGTGACCATGGGAACGTAGATCCTCAGCAGCTTGGCCTGCTCGTACTTCGCCGCATTCTCCTTGTAGTACTTCTCGATGTCGGCTTCCGGGACTTCCGCTTCTTTCTGCTGCATCTCGCGCGAGTAGGAAGTGGCCAGGATCTGCAGCTTCTGCAGCTGGATCTGTTCTTTCACTTTGGGCTGTTTTTCGATACCGGCTTTGGTGGCGGCGTTGGCGATCACCAGCAGCTCGACGTACTGCTGCGCCAGCATCCGCCGTTGCGCGGGCTGCAGATTCGGCCGCACCGTCTCGATCACCATCTCCAGTTGCTTTTTGGTAACCACCGTCTGGCAAGGGGCGGGCTTGGCCGCCGCGGAACCGTGGGCCGTCTTGCTGGCGGCAGCCTTGCGCGCAGGAGCCGGGCACAGCCCCTTGATGGTGATGACAACCGCATCCGGCGCCATTTCTTGGGCTTCCGCGGCCTGCTGCTTGGCGGAGGGCGACGGCGCGGGCACGGCCGGTTTGCCAGGCTCTTTTCCCTGAGCGGCGGCATTGGGGGTGGCGGCGGTCGGGGTCTGAGGGGAACTCGTCTGTCCCGCGGCCAGAAGTGTACACAGGCACATCATCAGTACCAGAACGAAAGAACGCATGGGGCGCTTCACTCCTTGGAGGTCTCTGGTCATGCTAGCACAAGCTCCCACTGCTGGCGGGCGGCGCGGGGTCCGGGTTCGGCGCTCCGCACCACAAGCGTAAAATGCCGGGAGATGGCTGCGCCCAACCTCAATGCCAGTGCCAGCGACATGCGCGTGGAGAAGCGCGGGGTAGCGTTCAACTCCGTGCTGGCGGCCACCGCCATCACCGCGCTCAAGGTGGTGGTCGGCATCACTACCGGCAGCCTGGGCATTCTCTCCGAGGCGGCGCATTCGGGGCTGGACCTGATTGCCGCCTTCATCACCTTGCTCTCGGTACGCGTTTCCGACAAGCCGGCCGACGCCGACCACCAGTACGGCCACGGCAAGGTCGAGAACTTTTCCGCTTTCCTGGAGACCGGCCTGCTGCTGCTGACCTGCGTGTGGATCGTGTACGAGGCCATCCGGCGGCTGTTCTTCCACCACGTTGAGATCGAGCCCACCGTGGCCGCGTTCCTGGTGATGTTGGCGTCGATGACGGTGGACTGGTGGCGTTCGCGGGCGCTGCGGCGCGTTGCCGACAAATACGACAGCCAGGCCTTGCAGGCCGATGCCCTGCACTTTTCGACCGACATCTGGTCGAGCGGCGTGGTCATCCTCGGTTTGGTGCTGGTCACGCTCGGCCATCGCCTCAAGGTCGGCTGGCTACGCGACGCCGATCCCATCGCCGCCCTGATCGTCGCCGGGGTGGTGGTGTACGTCAGCTCGCGGCTGGCGCGCCAGACCATCGACGCGCTGCTGGATGCCGCGCCCACGGACGTGCGTGCCCGCATCCTTGACGAGGTCGCGCGCGTGGAAAGCGTGGTGGACGTGGACCGCGTCCGCATACGCCGCGCCGGCAACCGCTACTTCGCCGACCTCTCGGTGGCGCTGCGCCGCAACGTCACCTTCCAGAAGTCAGGACAGGTGGCGGAAGACGTGGCCGAAGCCGTCCACCACGTGCTTCCCGATGCCGACGTGGTGGTGCACCCCATCCCCCGCGCCCCGCGGGAGGAGAACCTGTTCGATCGCATCCGCGGCGTGGCCGCACGCAGCAACCTCAACGTGCACGAGGTCAGCGTGCAGAACTTCGGCGGCTTCCTGCACGTGGAGCAGCACCTGGAACTCGATGAGGGCATGCCGCTCAAGGACGCGCATGACCTAGTGACTCGCCTGGAAGGCGACATCCGCGCCGAGGTGCCGGAGATTTCCTCCATCCTGACCCACATCGAGAGCGAGCCGGCGCACATCGAGGCCACCGACGAGATTCGCGATCCCGGGCTCGAGAGGCGGCTGCGCCGCATCGCCAGCCAGTTTCCCGAGATTCTCGATATGCACGAGATCACGCTGAAGCGAGCCGGCAGCCACATCAATGTCTCCTGCCATTGCACCCTGCCGGACACGCTGCCGCTCGCGCGCGTGCACGACATCTCCACCGAGCTGGAGATCCGCTTCAAGCAAGAGGCACCCGAGCTGTTCAAAGTGCTGATCCACACCGAGCCGCAGACCGACAACCGAAGATGATTGGCCATCGACAAAAACCGCCTCTGCGCAGGTGGGCGCTGGAAGAGCAGGACGATCAACTGGGAACGTGGTGGAGCTAGTCGGGATCGAACCGACAACCTCATCGTTGCGAACGATGTAGCCAGCGGCTGCTCGCCTCTGCATTTTCAACCGCTTACGTTGGTCCGCATCGGGAATCGGCCCGATTTTCTGGAACGTGTTTGGAACGTAGACCCCAAAATCAACCGCAAGCAGGCGGCGGACACCGGCATCCTCCTCACTACGCCATGCCTTCGACAGTCAGCCCTGCGAGGTTGCCGTGCTGCTGCATGAGGCCGGGTTTCCGGCTACCCCACCGGGAGGACGTCACCGTCAGCCGCGACGCGCCCAGATCGCCTCCCCCGTCAGCCCGAGTCACTAATAAACTGGCGCGCGGGTCCGACTTCAGGTTCTGCGTATGCATGGCCATCGTGCTGATGAGGAAGACAGGACGCCCGCGCTCGTCCACGCCGTATGGCGGGCACCGAAGGCTGATCGGCCGCAAACCCTCACGCCTCATCCGGTTTCTCGCCGCAACTGCTGGCCATCCGATGGCCCTGGCGGAAATCCGCGATGTTGACGCGCTTCGGAGAGCTCAATCCGCACGCGGAGCTATAAACACCGCTTTACCGTCTCCGCCGTTGGCCACGAAAGAATAAAGCTCGTACGCATCTCTGAGTGTTCCCCGTTTCGAGATCCTCGACGGCCTGAGGCGCCCGGCCTCGAACAAGGGTGACACCGAGTCGAGTAGCCCCGCGCAATCCGTAACCGTGAGTGCACGCGAATCCACACCAAAAAGAGTCAATCGACGGTGGTAAAAATCCAACAGATCGAAACTCACTCGTCGCATACCTACTGACGTGATCGCTATGTGTCGGCCCAGTTGTCTGAGCGTCGATAGTACCGGCTCAAAAAGTTCACCACCGACGCAGTCGAATACCACATCGACACCTGTCTCATTCGTAATCTGACGAACAGCTTCGCCAAGCTTGACCTGGCTCGTGTCGACATAGCCAGATAGTTTCACCCCCTCGAAGGCTTCAGGCTCGAAGGGTTTGCGATCAACGGCAATCAATCTTGCATTCAGCGTCTGCCCGAGTTGCAATACGGCGGAGCCAACGCCCCCTCGTGCACCCGTCACGAGTAGGGTTTCGTCAACTTGCAACTTCGCACAACGGATGAGGCCCAGGTATGCGGTTGCGAAGTTTACGCCGACGCACGCAGCCTGCTCGAACGTGAGATTGTGTGGCTTGGGCGATGCGGCTTCCACTGGGATCGTGAGGAATTCAGCATGGCTGCCATCCCGAGTGAATCCCACGTCTCCGCCGGTGCCCCACACCTCTGTACCGACCAAATTGGATGGGCCATCGACCAAAATCCCAGCGAAATCCCGCCCGGGTATGCGTGGAAGAGTAGTGCCCTCCATCTTTCCCTGGACGCTCTTGACGTCGCTGGGGTTGACCGACGCAGCCAGGACTCTTACCTTTGCCTCCCCAGGCACGATTGCCGGGTCCGGGATATTCTCCACTTTCAGGTTGTCCAGACTGTTGCTAAAAGCGTTGATGCGGATTGCCTTCACTTCCGAGGTCCTCAAAACTATATCCCTATCCCGCATGTGAGGTGCTAGGGCCGGGGCTTGGCCGCTAAGCTCCGCCCGTCTCGCCCTCTTTGGAAGTTCCTAGCACCACGACCGCCTTCTTTGCTCCCTTGTGCACTGTGGCGTAGGCGCAATCGATGTTGATGCCCTTCTTCGCCAGTCTCCCGGCCAGTTCCGCGAGTGCGCCGGGCTTGTTTGTCAGTTCAAACTGTTCCAGCGTGCCCTCGGTGTACGATCTCAATGGAAAGTTCTGAGAGGAGCACGTTGAAGCACGGCGGGAGCCGCGCTGGACCGGTAAACGCTGCGCGGCTGATCGGGCGGAATCGGCCGATGCGGATATTGAGATGACCAGGCGCAAAGCATTTCCGGCCATTCTACGACTACGGGACCGTAGCTACAGAAAACCGATTGAGTAAGTGCAGGGGAAGGCCTTTAGGGCTTTGCGGGCAGCGGCTGCCAGAGCTCAATCTTATTCCCATCCAAGTCATATATCCAGGCAAAGCGACCGTAGGATTCATCCATTCGTTTGGCGTCAATCTTTACTCCCTCTTGTTTTAAGCGGTCGAGCAAAGCATCCATATCGTCCACGATGTAGTTGATCATGAACGGTGCGGGGCTGGGATCGAAATACTTGGTGGAGTTGGGAAAAACAGTCCAAACTGTAACGTGTTCCTTTTGCGGGTCGTCGTGTTCGCGCCACGGAAGCATCGCGCCTTGGCCTTTGTCAGCGAGTCCAAGATGCTTCGAATACCATTCGCGCATTTGATCACGATTAGCGGATTTGAAGAAGACACCGCCGATTCCAAGGATGCGCCCGCGCTGCTCCATTTTGACGGGCGGCTTCGACTTTTCAGGTTGCGGAGATTGCACTTCCTGTCCTCCTATTGAGCAGACCGAGATGAGCAACAGTGAGCCGAGCGCAATTGTGCTCCACGGTATTCCTTGCATCGGCGGATTATACATAAGTTTCGATTCGAATGGAGAAAACGGTTCGCTCAAGGTTCGCCGCGATTCACCCTTTCTAGATCGCGCATGAGGTCTCGAACTGGCTTGGCATCGCCCGTAGAGAACCAGGCTTGCGGGATCGCAAAGTATCCCAGATTGCGTGTTCATCGGCACGAGGCGCGGATGACTCCTGCAAAACGGCGTAGCGTTTACCAAGGGAGGCAAGGTGGTTCCAGAGCCAACTGGCCACGAACACAAAAAGCTGAGTCCGCGCTATCCGGCGTTCGGCGGCCGGGCGAGCCCAACTTCCGGCCGCCATTCGAACGCATCAGTGACCCACAGATTCCTCTGACGAGGCGGAAAATTAAAAGGGCTGCGACATTGGTTACGCTCTAGCCGCCAACTCCTGCGAGGGAGTCGACGACATGGAACATGCACCGTCACAGCCCCTGATGCGACCACCGCTTTCGCAGTTC
>DATNJE010000192.1:0-8210 GCA_035604095.1 Terriglobales bacterium | reverse complement strand
GTAAACAACGCGATCAAGCACCTACAGAATTAAATGCGTGCGAGCTATCGCAGTTAGCCGGAGTAATTGTCAGAACTATGCGGTTTGGGCCAGCCGACCGATTCCTTCCAAGCCTACGCTGTATCTGTCGAGAAGAAGATGAACAGTCGCAGCGAATGGCGGTTCAATCGTCCAGTCACAGTCTGCTCACCGACTAGCGTGCGCCCCGACGATGGTACTTCGACTCCCAAGTGTGGAGAGGACAAACGTATGGAATTGGTGGCACTGCTCATACTGATCGCGCTCATCGAGTTGGTGGGTGGAATCGCCGAAGAGAGCGCCGAGACGCACTGAGCTTGCCCCTCAGCGCGGAGGCGCTTGCCGCAAGTCCTGCAGATGTTAGGCAGAGAGACATCTCAAACGGGAATCGCCGCCGCCAAAGCCGTCACCGGCTCAGGCCGCCGGTGCGGCATCTCCGTCTCGGTGGATGTCCCCACTTGCCCAAAGCCAGCTCAGTGTGCGGCTGTATTCTCGTAGAACAGATAGTCTGCGGTGTAAGAAACGCGAGTTTCCTCTCCCACGTGAGACCCATCGCAGCCGGTGCTGGGCGCTTTTCCTCCCGTGGTGTTCAGCCGCTGGACGTTGCTGACCCTGCTCATGAGCCCGTTACCGGTATGATCAACCGCCGCGAGCAGCAACCACGGGATGGCGTCCTTCTCGGGAGAATCAGCATGCGCAACCATCTTGCCGGTCACCGCACTCTTGTCGCTCGCCTCCCATGTAGGGCCTGCGAAATGACGGCCCAGCACTTGCCCCCGCTCGTCGAACAACTGCGCTTCAGGAGCTTTGAAGGCCCACGAGTACTGTCCATTCTGCTGTTTGCAGGTATAGATCTGGTCGCCCTTGGCATGCGCGCGGAGGATCAACTTCGATCCCTCAGGCAGCTTCAGTTCAGGCGGAACTTCGCCACCAGGCGCCGGGCTTTGACCCCAAACGGCGTGTGGCAACAGAATAAGCATCAGGGCCTCGAGCATAAACGCTGTTCTCCTGTGAGGTACGTTAGTCATTTCGGGTCTCCTGTCCGGGCTGGGGCAACACTGTACGCTCAATCGATGTTCAAGTCTAAGCGACATCGTGGGCCCGCAAGATGCCGAGTACCGGTACCTGCAAGATCCCTGACAGGCTGTCATTCCGAGCGGCTTTCTGTCGCGAGGAATCTTGGTTTCCACCGACAAAACCGAGATCCCTCGTTGCGCTCAGTCGCAAAGCTTCCTCGCGCTGCCTCGGGATGACAATCCAATAGCAAAGAAGGCTTCGCAAGAACACGGCAGCCCGCAAAGCGAGCGTAAGAAATGCCGCACAGCATGAAACGGTTCTTGCGCCCGCTGCGCGGGCTGGGATTCATTTTGTTGACAGTTCCCACGGCTTGCGCCGTGGGCTACGTTCTGTTGCCCGCTACGCGGGCTGGGCTTTCATCGCTCACTTGGCCACGCTTGCTGGATCTCGCCAAGATTGTCACGAGGGAGGCGAGTTCGTTAGCTCTTACCCGCCTTGGCCTCGGCGATCGCGCCCTGCACTTTCTGCACCTGGTCGGGCGGCAGGTTGGGATTGTTCTTCAGGATTTTCTCCCACGCGGCAAGGGCGCCGGCGTTGTCTTTGTAGGCGTCACGCCGCACGATTCCCAGGTTGAACAGGGTATTGGGATAGTTCGGAGACTTCTTCAGCACCCGGTTGAACTGCTCGATGGCCTTGTCGGGAAAGCCGGAATAGAAGTAAGCGGTGCCCATGTCGGTGCGCACGTCGATGTCGTCCGGCTGGATGTCCAGCGCCTGCTGGTAATAGCGGATCGCCTCCGGCCAGAACTTGTGGTCGTAATAGACGTTGCCCAGTTTGGCCAGGGTGGACGCATCCTTGGGATTGGCCTTGAGCGCGTCCAGCAGGGGTTGCGCTTCCAGGTTCAGCGATGCCGCCGACTGCATCGATTCGCCCGGCGGGTTGCTCGGAGCGGGCGCCGGGGCCGGCGCGCTGGCCACGGGCGAAGACGATCCCCGGAGCAGCCAGCCTGCTATCAATCCGACAAAAAGGCACACCATCGCCAGCAGGTAGGCCTCGCGGCTGGTCCACATTTTGGCAGAGGTCGGTGGTGGCATCGGCATAAGGCGGACAAGGCCGCCGCATGGAACACGTTATCTTATCGTGTTTGGAGGGTCGATTACGACGCGAGATGGGTTGCGCAGCCTCAGACAGCAGCGATCCGCAGCTCCTCGGGGACCATGTACAAGGATGCGCCCTTGACGCGGATCAAGCGCCGCCGCTTGAAATCCGAAAGAAGCCGGCTGACGGTCTCGCGCGAGGCGCCGATGATGCGCCCGATCTCCTCGTGGGTCATGTGGAAGGGCACGCAGGTGCCTTCCTCGTCGGTCTTGCCGTGCTCGCTGGCCCACTCCAGCAGCAGTTGCGCCAGCTTGGAGCGGGTGCTGGGCGCCAGCGCCAGCAACCGGGCCTGCTCCCAGGACTTGTGCAGTTCCATGCTCAAGTGCTCGGCCACGCGCAGGGCGACGTCCGGATGAGTGCGCAGGAAACGCTGGAACTTGCGTGCGGGGACAAAGGCCACCTGGGCCGGCGTGGTGGTCTCGGCGGTGGCGGCGTATGGGGAACTGGCGATGAGGCTGCTCAGGCCAATCAACTCTCCCGACTCCGCCAGCCGGAGGATGATGCTCTCCCCCTGCCTGGAACCGGCGGTGAGCTTGGCTTCGCCGCTGCACAGCACGAACAGGCCGCGGGGCGTCTCGCCTTCGACAAACAGCACCGCACCCGCGGGATAGAGCGCGGTCTGCCGGATCATGTTCAGCTCCCGCATGGTGTCCGCCGACATGCGGCAGAACAGCGTTTTCTGGCGGGCGCCGCAATCGACGCAGTTGTCTACCACCTTCAATCCGTAAGGAGCTGCGGAATTGGAGACGGCCGAGGAGGGCTTACTGGTTGGTGTCATGGCTACTTCCTCCATCGAGGGGCCACTCCCACTCCACCGGCTATACACGGCGGCGTGATCTATCGGTGGCTCCCTGCCCAATCCCTCAGAGTGTGGGGTCTCAAAGAACCGATGCAAGAAGCCACCGTCGAGGCTCTCAGGCGCAGCTCACAAAGAGCCGGCCTGACCACCTGTGCTCGACAGCTAGTGTCGGACCTCGGGCGCAAACCACGCTGTGATGCCCATCACCTTTTACGGTGATAAGAGTCACGGTGAGGACGCTCCCAAGCCAAGCTCCTTGGGCGGATTCGGCCCTCGCCGGCGGCATGGGGTTGCAATCCTGTCCCCGCCGGTCTATAACAACTGCCTCCCGGGAGGTCACATGAAGAAACTTACGTGGCTCTTTGTGTTGGCAAGCTTGTGGTGTCCCGCGCTGCTTGCCCAGGACAAGAACCCGGTCGCGGCGGCTATGACAAATACGGCTTCAAAGCTACGCCCGACCAGATGACCTTCGGCCACCTCACCCTTCACATCGTCGAAGCGAACTATCTTCTTTGTTCGAGGATCGGCGGCGTCTCCGCGCCGGAGCTCCCTAAAGTTAGCGACACCGACCCCAAGGACAAGCTGGTGGAGCGGATGAAGTCTTCGTTCGACTTTTGTGGCACGGCGCTGGCCAAACTCGACGACTCCAATCTGGGGGAGACGCTCACCTTGTTCGGGGAGCGGAAGGCGTCACGGGCGATGGCGATCCTGATCCTTGCCGGGGGCTGGGCCGACCATTATTCGCAGCAGGCTATGTACCTGCGGCTCAGCGGGCACCTGCCGCCCACGGCCAAGAAGTGAATAGCGCTTTTGGCTATGGGCTCTTGGCCATTGGCTCCAAGGGTCCAGGCGGGAACGCCAAGAGCTAACAGCCAAAGAGCCAAAAGCCAAGAGCCAAAAGCCAAGAGCGAATCAATCACAAATCAATAAACGCTCGCACCAGCGGCTCGTCCATGGAGCGCACCAGCTTCATCCCCAGCTTTTTGGAGACGCTCTGCATCTCATAGTTCTCTTCCAGGAAGCTTCCCACCACGCGCGCAATCTTTTCCTGGCGGGCGATCTCCAGCATTCTGCGCAGCAGTTCCGTGCCCAGTCCCTGCCGCTGCCACTGATCGCCCACCAGCACCGCGTACTCGGCCTCGTTGATGCCGTGCAGGCGGCTCAGCCGTCCTACGCCAAGGATTTCCTGGGCTGCGGTTGCGGGATCGGTTCGCACCGCCACCAGCGCCATCTCGCGGTCATAGTCGATGAAGCAGATGCGCATCAGCCGGTCGTGCGCGATCCGCTGGCTTAGCTTCAGAGCGTTGAAATATCGCAGGTAAACGCTGCGTTCCGAAAGCGTCTGGTGAAATTGCACCATCAGCGGCTCGTCCTCGGGACGGATGGGACGGATAGCCACCCGCTCGCCGTTCTTCATGGTCCAGTCGGCGACGTACTGCGCCGGATAAGGACGCACGGCGGAGTGTGGCAGCAGGTCCTCGCTCATTTGCGGGCCGTGCACGACCACACGCGCGTCCAGCGCCAGCAGACGTTCGGGCGACGCCAGCAGCGGGTTGACGTCGATCTCCTTGATCCAGCGCTGCTCCACCACCAGTTGGCTGAACCGCACCAGTAGCTCCTCTAGAGCGGCAAGGTTCACGGGCTTGCGGCCGCGCACACCTTTGAGCGCTTTGAAGATGCGGGTCTGCTCGATCATGCGGCGGGCGAGCGTGGTGTTGAGCGGCGGCAGTGCCAGGGCGCGGTCTTCGAACACTTCCACCAGTTGCCCGCCAGCGCCGAACAACAGCACCGGACCGAACTGCGGATCGATAGAACTGCCAAGGATGAGCTCGTAGCCCTCCAGCTTCACCATCGGCTGCACCGTCACTCCCTGGAAATGCTCCGGCCCGGCCTGCTCGCTGACCGAGGTTCGGATGGCATGCCAGGCGCGGCGCACCTCGCCGACATCTTGAAGGTTCAACTGCACGCCGCCGACATCCGTCTTGTGGGTGATGGTTTCCGAATGGAGCTTCAGAACCACTGGGTAGCCGATTTTCTCCGCCCATTCGGCCGCGGCGTCTTCGCTGGAGGCGATTTGCGTCTCGATGGTGGCGATGCCGTAAGCAGCCAGCAACTGCTTGGACTCGGCTTCTGTCAGCAGGGTCCGGTGGCGCTGGCGCGCGCCCTGGATGATCTTTTCGGCGGCGGTGCGGCCGGGGGCGCCTTCCGCCCCCGCCGAGAGCACCGGGGTCTCGTACAGCCCGCGCAGGTTGTAACTGTAGCGCCACATGTAGTTGAACATGCGGATCGCTGTCTCGGGAAAGGGGAAGCAGGGAACGTGGGCGCGGCTCAGGATGCTCTCCCCGAGATCGGCGCTGGTACCGCCCATCCAACTGGCGAGCAAGGGCTTGGACCAGCCGCTGGCGCTGGACTTCAGTTTCTCCGCCGCTTCTCCGGGCTCGGCCATGCCTTGCGGCACCAGGATGGCCAGCACCGCGTCGCAATTCGGGTCCTTGCCGACGGTTTCCACCGCCTTCACGTAGCGAGTGGCATCGGCGTCGCCAATGGTATCCACCGGGTTGGCGTGGCTCCAGTGGGGCGACAGGAACTGGTCCAAGGCCGCGATCGTCTCTGCGGAAAGCTCGGCCAGTTCGCCGCCTTCCGCCATGAGGAAGTCGGAGGCCAGCACCCCGGGTCCGCCGGCGTTGGTCACGATGGCCAGCCGCGGTCCGCGAGGTCGCGGCTGCTTGGCCAGCACTTCCGCCATGTGGAAGAGGTCGGAGATGGTGTTGACCCGCAGCACGCCGCAGCGGCGGAAGGCGGCGTGCAGCACCTCGTCGCTGCCGGTCAGGGATCCGGTGTGCGAGGCGGCCGCGCGCGCCGCCGCTTCCGTCCGCCCGGCCTTGATCACGATGATCGGCTTGGTCATGGCCACCTCGCGCGCCGCCGAGAGGAAGGAGCGCGCGTCGCCGATCGATTCCATGTACATCATGATGCAGGAGGTCCTGGGGTCATCGCCCAGGTAGTAGATCAGGTCACCCCAGCCCACATCGAGCATCGAACCCACGGAGACGAAGGCGCTGAAGCCCACCGTCTCGCGCAGGCTCCAGTCCAGCACCGCGGCACAAAGGGCGCCGCTTTGGCTGACGAACCCTACGCTGCCCGGCCGCGCGGTTTCCGTGGAGAAGGTGGCATTCATCCCGCTCAGCGGCATCATCACCCCAAAGCAATTGGGGCCGATGATGCGCATGCGGGCGCGCCTTGCCTCCGCCAGCACCTGCTGTTCGAGCTCGACGCCCTCCGGCCCTGTCTCCCGGAAGCCGGCGGAGATGATGATGGCGCCTCGCACTCCGGCTTGCACACATTCCTTGATGATCCCCGGCACGGTGGGTGCGGGCGTGGCGATCACCGCCAGTTCCGCCGCTTCCGGCACGGCCGCGATGTTCGCATAGGCCTTGATCCCGAGCACGCTGGGGCGGCTGGGATGGATGGGAAACACGGTTCCGCCGAAGGGGCTGGTGATCAGGTTGCGCAGGATGTTGCGGCCGACGCTGCCCGCCTTCTCCGTGGCCCCGATCACGGCCACGCTTTGCGGCGCAAACAGCGCGTCCAAGGGCTTCTGCTCCGAACGCAGCACGTCGTGCGCCGGGTGGGTAACCGCGCCTCCAGGCTTGCTCGCCGACAGCTCTTTCTTGATTCCCGTACTCATGAGTGCACCGCCGACCAAAAACACAGTGTACCGTGTCACCGCGTGAGTCGGCTGTGATGGGAGGTACTAATCTGCTCCCCCGATCTAAGCCGTTCGGAGCCGGGTGATTCGCGCCGGCTCAAGGCAGCGGGGCGGCACAGGTTTTGTTTCGGGAAGCGGTTCTGTTTGAGAACGCGGGCTTCCGCAGCCTCATCTTCGGAGCTGTTCTTGGGCTCGACGCAGCAACAACTTACGGACTCGGGACGGTGGCCGCGCTGGCATATCACTTGCACGCTCTCCGAACAATGTCAGGGGAGACGAGTTCCTCTTCGGTAACGCGGCCGCTTCGCGTGCTGTTCGTCGACGACTGCGACGACGACGTCCGGCTTTCCCTGCGCGTACTCGAAAAGTCCGGCTACGAAATCCTCAAAGATGTGGTTGAAACCCCGGAGCAGTTTGCGCGGGCCCTGAGTTCGGGCGACTACGACCTGATCCTTTGCGATTACCGCTTGCCGGGATGGAATGGCGGGGACGTGCTCGCGATGGTGCGCGACTCCGGCCGGGAGCTTCCCGTGGTGCTGGTGACCGGGACGCTGGGGGAAGAGACCGCAGTGGAGATGATCAAGCTGGGCGCGGTGGATTTTGTGCTCAAGCATAGGCTCTCGCGCCTGCCAGTGGCGATCGAGCGCGCCCTGCGTGAAAAACAGATGCGCGAGGAGCGCAAACGGGCGGAGGAGCGGCTCCATCTCTTCGGCCGCATCCTGGAGTCCTCCACCGAAGCCATAGCGATCCTTACGCCCGAGGGACACTTCAATAAGCAGAATGCCGCTCACCGGGCGCTAACCGAGTACTCCATCGAAGAACTGCGCGGCCACACGCCCGACCTGCTGGTAGGGGAAGCCGGCTTCCAGGAGCAATGGCAGGCGGTGCTGGCCGGTGGCCTGATGGCGCAGGAGTTACGCATCCGGACCAAGTCCGGCCGTGAAAAAGAGGTCGAGCTTTCGGTGTTCTCCATCACCGGCGATGCCGGGCAAGTGCTTTGCTTCGTGGCCATTGTGCGCGACATCAGCGAGCGGCGGCGCCTGCAGGTGCAGCTTCAGCAAGCGGCCAAGATGGAAGCCGTGGGACGGCTGGCGGGCGGCGTGGCGCACGATTTCAACAACCTGCTCAACGTGATCATCGGCTACAGCGAGCTGATGCTGGAGCGGCGCGACTCGGGAGACTTCCTGGAAAGGGGGGCGCGCGAAATCCACAAGGCGGCCGATCGCGCCGCCGGTCTCACCCGCCAGTTGCTGGCGTTCAGCCGCCAGCAGGTGCTCGAACCCAAAGTCCTCGACCTCCACGAGATCATCGCGGAGATGAAGGATCTGCTGCTGCGCATGCTGGGCGAGGAGGTGGAGCTGGTGGTCATGCCCGCCGAAGACCTGGGCCGGGTGCGCGCCGATCCCGGGCAGATCGGCCAGGTGCTGATGAATCTCGCCGCCAACTCCCGCGACGCCATGCCGCAAGGCGGCCGCTTCATCGTCGAGACCGCCAACGTGGTGATCGATG
>DATNJE010000191.1:0-27150 GCA_035604095.1 Terriglobales bacterium | reverse complement strand
GACGGTGAGCAGGTACAGGCCGATCAAGGCGGCCAGCACGCCGAGCGCGGTCCAGCGGTTGATGTGCCGGCGCCAGATCAGCGCCAGAAAAAGCGGCACCAGCACCACCGACACTCCGGTGAGGAACGCCGACTTGGAGGGTGTGGTGTAAACCAGGCCGGTGGTCTGGAATTCGTAACCCATCCACAACAGCGTTCCCATCCAGAGGCCGGTGCGCAGCGCAGCGACGGTCATTCGCAGGTGTTTGCGGAAGATGAGCAGTAGGGCCGTCCCTGCCACGGTCATGCGCACCGCATTGAACAGCAGGGGCGAGACGTCGTTGAGCGCATCCTTGATCTGGACGAAGGTCACCCCCCAGACCAAGGTCACGAGGACCAGCAGCAGATGGGCTTTGAGGGAGCGGGACACGGGGAATTTGTAATTGGTGATTTGTAATTTGTAAATTGGCGCGCGCACTCGGCGCCGTTCCGAAATTTACAAACTACCAAATACAAATTACCAATCCTACCCAATGAATCAATGACTCAATTCATAAACCGTCTTGCCTCCCACGACGGTCCGCAACACCTGTGTTTTGAGAATTGCGGCGGGTTCGACTCGGGTGATGTCCCGGTCGAGCACCACGAAATCGGCCAGCATGCCGGGCTGGAGCAGTCCCTTGTCGTGCTCGGCGAACTCCGCGTATGCCGAACCCTTGGTGTAGGCGGCAATGGCCTGCTCGATGGTCAGCTTCTGAGCAGGAAAATATTCCTGTTTGCCGTCTTCGCTGCGGCGCGTCACCGCCGCGTACAGGCCGCGGAACGGCGTGATCAGCTCGACGGGATAGTCAGTCCCGAAGGCGAGCGGAACACCGGCGTCCAGGAATTCCTTCCAGGCGTAGGAATGGGCGAGCCGTTCTTTGCCCAGGCGCGCTTCCACCCACCGCATGTCGGTCAAAAGGTGGCTGGGCTGCATGGAGGCGATCACTCCCAGCTCTCTACAGCGCTTCATCTGCTCCGGCGTGGTGATCTGCGCGTGCTCGACGCGGAAACGGAAGCCCTGGGCTGGGACTTCGCCGTGCTGGCGGGCATCGCGCTCGGCCTCGGCAAAAGCATTGAGCGCCATTTCGACGGCGCGGTCGCCGATGGCGTGGAACCCGAGCTGGAACCCAGCCTGCACCCGCTCGATCGCCATCTGGTCGAGCTTTGCCTGGTCGTACCGCGCAAGGCCGGTGTTGCCGGGATCGTCGGCGTAGGGCGCCAGCATGGCGGCGGTGCGTGAACCGAGCGACCCGTCCATGAAGCCCTTCAGCATGGTGGTGTGAAGCATTTCGTCGTCTTGTGAATGATGGGAACGGTGTGCCTGGAGCAACTCCAAAGACGCGTTGAACAGCAGCCATTCCGCGATTCGCACCGTCAGCTTGCCTTCCCGCTCCAGTTCCTCGAAGATCAGGAAATCTTCCCACTGGGAATTATCCTGCGCCGAGGTGATGCCCCAACGCGCGGCGTCGGCCAGAGCAAGCTCCAGCCCGCGGCGGCGTTGTGCCAGCGAAGGCGGCGGAAGCTTGGCGAGCAACTCATCTTTTACCGTCTCCCGCAGAATACCGGTGGGCTCGCCCTGCGGATCGCGATCGATCTTTCCGCCCGCGGGATTTGGGGTAGATGCGGTGATCCCGGCAAACTTCAGCGCCGCCGAATTTGCCACCGAGATGTGGCCATCCACGCGCGTGAAGATCGCCGGGTGCTCGCCGGTAACCTGGTCGAGATCCTGGCGAGTGGGCAGCTTCTGCCCGAGCCACAGCGTGTGGTCCCACCCGCGTCCGGTGAGCCAGTCTCCCGCTGGCGTGGTTTTGGCGCGCGCGGCGATGCGATCCTGCATCTCGGCCAGCGAGCGCACACCGGTCAGGTTGATGTAAAGCCTCTCGAAGCCGGCGTTGGCCAGATGGACGTGGGCGTCATTAAACCCCGGCATTACGAAGTGCCCGCCCAGGTCGACGACCTGCGTGCGCTTGCCCTTCAGCTTCTGAATCTCAGTATCCGAGCCGACGGCAACAATGCGCTCGCCGCGCACCGCCATGGCTTGCGCCCGCTTGCCCGTCGTGCCGGTGTAGATGTCGCCGTGAAGAAAGATCGTGTCGGCCGGGTTTGTCTTCTCCGCGCCGTTAACATTCACAGCGCCACCCAGAAGCAGGAAGAGCAGAGGAACACAAGAAAAAATCCGCGCGAATCCGCGTAAATCCCTGGCAAAGGGGTCCTTCATTTCACGCCGGCGAGCGCCAGCACCGCGAGCAGGACGCGCTTCAAGCCTAGATCGCGCTCGGCGGGGTCATACCATTCCTGCAGGGTGTGGGCGCCGCCGCCGCTGCCGCCGGCGCCGATGGAGATGGCCTCCCGCCCCAGGGACAGCGGAATATTGGCGTCGGTAGAGGCGCGATGGGGCCGGGCGCGGTTGCCGAGGTGGGCGTCCACGGCGCGGATCACGTGCAGGATGCGCGCGTTGGGGTCCAGTTCCGCCGCTGGACGGCAGCCGATGAGCTGGATCTCAAAGCCGATCCCCTTGTTGCCGTTGCGCGCGCGCTTCGGATATTCCGCGGCCGCCTCCGCCACCGATTCCCGCAACGCGCGTTCCACCCGGTCCATCTCCTCCGGGGAAGCCGAGCGGATGTCCACCCGCATGCTCGCCGATTCAGGGATGGAATTCACCGAAGTGCCCCCGCCGATCACGCCCACGTTGGCGCTGATCTTGGGTTCGACCGGCAGCTCGGTGCGGCTGAAACGGGAGATGGCGCGCGCCAGCACCACAATCGGGTTGGGCGCTCCGAAGTCGCTCCAGGAATGTCCCCCGGGACCGGTGATGGTCACCTGGAAGCGCCGGCTCCCCAGCGCCTGGGTGACGACGGTATCGGTGGCGGCGCCGTCGAGCACGACCGTGGGGCCAATGCGGTCCTTCCAGGGAGATTCGCAAAAGATGTGCCGCATGCCGCGCAGGTCGCCCTCGCCTTCTTCGCCGACGTTGCCGATGAGCAGCAGGCCGGCGGAATGGCGCACCCTCGCCGAACGCAAGGCCGAAGCCAGCGCCAGCAGCCCGACGATACCCGCGCCGTTGTCGGAGATGCCGGCGCCATGCAGGCGGCCGCTTTCGCGGCGGACGTTCAGAGGCGTGCCGGCGGCGAACACGGTGTCGATGTGCGCGGTCACCGCGACCAGCGTTTCCTCTGCTTCCGAGCCGGGGAGCGCGCCCAGCACATTGCCCACAGCGTCTACCTGGACGTTTTCCAGCCCCAATTCGACGAATCTGGAGCGCAGCCACTCGGCGCGCGGGCCCTCTCCGAACGGCGGCGCGGGAATGGCGGCCACTTCGAGTTGCCAGTCGCGCAGTTCGGGCTCGTGGGAGCGGAACCACTCCATGGCAAGGTGGACCTCCCGCAGACCGGCCAGCCGTACGATTTCATGCTGAACCGCTGTATGGGCGTTAATGGAGGCGGGAAGGGCCATGCTGGGAGGCTCAATACTACAACAGCACTCCGCAGTAGCAGTCAGCAATCAGCAGTCAGCATTCAGCAAAACAGGGCTGTTCACGCCGGGAGCGGAGCGCGCCCCTGCCGCGGCCTTTCGGTCTAAAAGGTTTTTGCTGATTGCTGACCGCTGAATGCTGACTGCTGCTTTCAGAACCGCTTGGTCATCCGAATTTCCGCCCCGCGGCGCTCGAAGCGCACCTCGTCCACGAGCTGGCGGATCATGAACAGGCCGCGGCCGTGATCGGCAGTCAAGCCGGCGCTTTCCATGGGATTGGCGACGCTGGTCGGGTCGAATCCCGGCCCGGAATCGCGCACGATCAGGGTCAGGGCGGAGCCCTCGGCGATCACCTGGCACTGCACCTGGAGCGAGGGATCGTTCTTGCTGCCGTGCTTGACGGCATTGGCCAGAGCCTCGGTCAGCGCCAGGGCGAGCTCCTGTTCCTTGTCGGTTTCGCCGTGCAACTGGCGCGCGAGGGCAACCACTTTCTCTACCACCCCGGCGATGCGGTCCACCTGCGCAGGAAAGGTGATGTCCAGCTTGGTGTGCGGTTGGGCTTGGCCGGCGTCCGGAGCGGAGGGTTTGGACATGGCGCGGCTCTAGGCGGAGGTCCCATTGCAACAGGCCAGAATCTCCTGTTCGGTGAGCAGGCGGTTGGACTGCTTGGCGCGCTCGAAAATGCGGTTCACCGTTTCTTCCGACGCCGGCAGTCCTTTGCGTTCCAGCCAGAACAGGACGTTGGACTTGCCGCTCATGGGCCCAATCTCGATCACCTGATCCAGACCGAAGAAGTGCGAGGGTACACCGGAATAGACGGTGTTGGCCAGTTCGATGTCCTTCTTGCGGAGCGCTTTGATCACGGCGGCAGCGTGCACGCCCGTAGCGGTGCGGAAGGCGTCCTCACCCATCACCGGATAGTTCTTGGGGATAGGCACGCCGGTGGCGCGCGAAACCGCCTGGCAGTAGTCCTTCAGCCTGGTCAGGTCCTGCTTGGCCCAGGGCTCCACGCCCATCAGCTTCAGGTTCACCAGCATCAGGTCCATCTGGGTGTTGCCGACGCGTTCGCCGATCCCGATGGCGCAGGCGTGCACGCAATCGGCGCCCGCGGCCAGCGCCGCCAGCGAGTTCGCCACCGCCAGGCCGCGGTCACAGTGGCCGTGCCAATCCACGCGGATGTTCTCGCCCGAAGGTTTGACCACCTCCTCCAGCACGAACCGCACCAGCGCGAAAACGCCCATGGGCGTGGCGTGCCCGCAGGTGTCGCAGACAACGATAGCGCGCGCCCCGGCGTGGATGGCGGTCGAGTACAGCCGCTTGATGGTGGCGGGATCGCAGCGCGAGGTGTCCTCGGTGACGTACATCACCTCCAGGCCGAGCGAGCGCGCATACTTGACCGCGTTCTCGGTGGTGCGCAGCAGAAAATCGTCGGTCCAATCCTCGGTATAGCGGCGGATGGGGCTGGAGCCGATGAAGGTGGCCGCCTCGATTGGAACGCCGGTCCTCTCCACGATCTCGGCGATGGGGCGGATGTCGTTCTGGTGGGTGCGGGCGGCGCAGTTGCCCTTGATCTTCAGGCGAGCTCGGGCGATCTCCCGCGCCAGCGCCTCTACGTGCGCCACTGCACGCGGGCCGGCGCCCGGCAGTCCCAGGTCGAGGGAATCGATTCCCAGCGACTCCATCAGGTGGAGGATCTCGATCTTCTCTTCGATGGAAGGATCGCGGACGGAAGGCGACTGCAAGCCGTCGCGCAGGGATTCGTCGTTGAGCAGGACCGGTCCGCGCGGCGCCAGTTGCGGCGCCGATACCTGGTTCCAGTCGTAGATCAGGTCCGAACGGTTCAGGTTCTCCTCACCGCGCCGCCTTCTACTTCGCGTCCTTCGGCGGCAGCGTCAGCCCGAAGGTCGAGATCTGCCCCTGGCCCGCCACGTTGAGCCCGCTGGGATCCTCCGCATTCGGCAGGTAGAGCGTCTTGCAATGCTCGCACCGGTAGATCTCGGCGTTGGGCCCGAAGGCCTTGGCTACGTCGCCGCAGGCCTTCTCCTTGACGTCGGCCATGTAGAACCAACGCTTCAGGTGCCCGCCGCAGAGCTTGCCCTTGGCGTCCTTCTCGTTGCAGGCGCGCTGTCCCGGCTTCTTGATCTTCACTTTGTGGTTGGGGAGCTGGGCTAATTGCGTTTGGGATGTGGCCACGGACTCTCAATCTCCTATGATGACGTTGCACCCTCACCAGTGCAGGCTATTTTACTAGAGTCTCCCCTTGCGGAAATAAGCTTTCATTGACCGCATCCCGCCGCTGATCCGCTGGCCCCAGGTCTCCGCGAATAGAAAGTCGACGAACCCTTCCATCTGCCGCGCGAACTCCCCGCCGTAGCCGAACCACCACACTTTGCGCACGCGTGGCAGCAGGTCGGAATCCACATACTTGATGCGGACCATTTCCTCCAGGCCCAGGCGGCCGTGGGCGCGGCCCAGTCCGCTCGACTTTACGCCGCCGTGCGGAGCTTCGCTGATGCCGAAGCAACTGATCACGTCGTTGACCATGACCGTGCCCGCCTGGATGCGGCGGGCAAGGGCTTCGCCGCGCCGGCGGTCGCTGGTCCATACGCTGGCCGCCAGGCCGAACTCGGAGTCGTTGGCCAGCCGCACCGCCTCGTCGTCGTTAGTGAAGAGCATCACCGGCAGGACCGGCCCGAAGGTCTCCTCGCGCATGATCAGCATTTCGTGCGTGACGTCGGCGAGCACGGTGGGCGCGTAGAAGTTCGGGCCGAGTTCGGGCAAGCGCCGTCCGCCCGCGAGCAGGCGAGCGCCGCGCGCGATGGCATCCGCGACGTGGGCTTCCACCACCTGCAACTGCTGCTCGTGGATCATGGGCCCGATGTCGGCCTCGGGGGCCAGGCCGTTTCCCACGCGCAGCTTGCGGGTCTTCTCCACGACTGCTGCGAGGAATTTCTCGT
Source organism: Terriglobales bacterium (assembly GCA_035604095.1). GTDB lineage: Bacteria > Acidobacteriota > Terriglobia > Terriglobales > Acidobacteriaceae > JAHFUA01. Next base: position 20,702 of record DATNJE010000191.1, on the reverse strand, counting down.
ACAGGCTGCGGTGCACGTAGCAGCGCTCGACCGAGAGACACGTCTGCCCGGCGTTCATGAACGCGCCCCAGAGAGCGGCGCTGGTGACCACGTCCAGGTCGGCGTCTTCCAGCACCAGCATGGGATCCTTGCCGCCCAGCTCCAGCACTATGGGAAGCAGTTTCCCGGCGGCGGTCTCGGCGACGCGCTTGCCCGTGCGCACGCTGCCGGTGAAGATGATCTTGTCGATGGGCGCTTCCACCAGCGCCCCGCCGGCCGAGCCATCGCCGACCACTACCTGGAAGACCTCGCGCGGCACACCGGCTTGGTGCAGCAGTGACGCCAGCTCCAGCGCCGCCAGCGGCGTGAATTCCGAGGGCTTGATTACCACGGCGTTCCCCGCAACCAGCGCCGCCAGTCCTTCCGTTGCTGGCGTCGAAAACGGATAATTCCACGGAGAGATGATCCCGATTACCCCGTAGGGTTCGCGGATCAGGTGCGCCGACTTGGTCTTCATGATCAAGTTCCCGTGGGGCACGGGCTCAGGCTTGAGCAGGGCGTGCGCGTTCTCGATGAGGAAGCGCGCCGCATCCAGCACCACCAGCACCTCGGTCAGCAGCGCCTCGACCTGCGGCTTGCCGTTCTCGCGGGTGATGGTGCGGGCGACGTCGTCTTTGTTTTGGTGCAGCAGGCGCTGGAATCGCCGCAGGATGTCGGCTCGCGCCCGCACTCCAAGTTCCGCCCAGGCAGGTTGCGCGGCCCGCGCGCGCGCGACCGCGGCGCCGACCTCGGCTGCGCTCGCGCATTCAAATTCGCGCAGGGTTTCCCCTGTGGCGGGATTGCGCGAGATCACCCGTCGCATGCCGATTTGGATGTCTGTCGCCATGTTGGCCTAGCCTACAACATTCCGTCGCCCGCTTCGCGGGCTTCTACTTCATTCCACTTCGAGTCCCACGGCTTACGCCCGTGGGCTACGTTATTCCGCACGCTTCGCGTGTTTTCATTTACCCGTTCCGATCACCCGATGACCCGATCCTCAATATTCCACGCTCACCAAAGACAGCCCGCAGGCCGGGGCCGTGGGACCGGCGGTGGAGCGGTCGCGCGCCTCCAGAATGCGCTTCATGCCCGCGCGATCCAGCGTGCTTTTTCCCACCAGCAGGAACGTCCCTACCAGGTTCCGCACCATGTAGTGCAGAAAGCCGCTGCCGCGCACGGTGTAAACAAACTCTTCTCCTGCGCGAGTCCATTCTGAAGAATAAATCGTGCGCACGTTCGAGGACTCTTCCTCTTCCCGGCCGCGCTCCGGATCGACGGCGGCGAATGAAGTGAAGTCGTGCTCGCCGGCAATGGCCGCCGCCGCGTCTTGCATCGCCTCTTCGTCGAGCGGATAAAGGTGGTGATGGACGTATCGCGCCAGAAACGGCGGGCAGATCTCGCCGCGGTAGATGCGATAGCGGTAAGTCTTGGCGCGCGCCGACTTGCGGGCGTGGAACTCCGGCGTGACCTCCTCCACGCTCAGCACACGAATGGCCGGCGGCAGCACGTGGTTGAGCGCACGCGCGAGGTTCTTGGTGGGAATACCGGCGTCTGCGTCTATCTGGCAGGAAGCCACCTGCGCCATCGCATGCACGCCGGCGTCGGTGCGGCCCGATCCCTGCGGCAGAGCCTTGGAGCCGGTTACCCGCTCGATCGCCGCTGCCAGCGTGCCCTGGATGGTCGCGCGCTCCGGCTGCACCTGCCATCCGTAGAAGTCACTGCCATCGTAAGCCAGCGTGATTTTCAGGTTGCGCACCATCGCTGCCGATGTCCGCGGCCCCGCGCGCACGCAGGCCACGCGGACCGGTGGTTTATACTATCCCACTTCCCGCGAGTGACATGCGCGGCGACGACCGGCGCGCCGCGCGGCAGAAAAATGAAACCATCGGTGACTTCCTTGCGTATCAGCGGGTGACGATTCTCGTGGCTCGCAGTCTGTATTGAGGTTGGAACTGATTCTTTTCCGGAGATAACCGAATGCGCTTTCCCCGAGTCCTGTTACTCCTGGCGTGGTTGCTGGCCGCGGGCCTGCTGATGGCGGTTCTTTGCCCGCCGGCGCTCGCCCAGGCCACCGATTATTCCAAGTCGGTTTCGCAGTTCCCCAACGTGGTGGGTCCGTACATGCCCCGGTATGTGCCTGAGCCCAACCTCGCCAACAGCGCGCGCATCGACCAGTTGATCAAGGAGGGGAAAATCTACCTGTCGCTGGATGACGCCATCGCGCTGGCGCTGGAGAATAACCTCGACTTGGCCATCGCGCGTTACAACCTGCCCATCGCCGACACCGACATCCTGCGCGCCAAGTCGGGCGCCTCCACACGCGGCGTCAACACCGGACTGGTGCAGGGGACGCCCGGCGGCGGCGTGGGTACCATCGGCGCGGGCGGAGTTGGCGCCACCTCGACCGGGGCGGGCGCAGGCGGCACCACCGCGGCCACTGGCGGCGCCGGCACCGGCGCTTCCGGACTGGTGACCTCAACCCTCGGCGCCGGTCCGCCCATCGGCTCCTACGATCCCATCTTGACCTCGACACTTAGCCTCGAGCACTTCGTGCAGCCCACGTCCAGTTTGTTCACCTCCGGCTCGTCGAGTCTGACTCAGAACACCGGCACCGTCAATTTCGGATGGACGCAATACTTGCCCACGGGCACCACCTATTCGGTCACCTTCAACAATCAGCGGCAGACCACCAACGACGTCTTCAGCCAATTTAGCCCGGTCATCAACAGCGGCATGCGGATCACCTTCACCCAGCACCTGTTGCAGGGGCTGAGCATCAACGCCAACCGGCGTTTCATCACCATCGCCAGGAACAACCGCGAGATCTCCGACGTGGCCTTCCGCGCGCAGGCGATCAACACCGTGGCGCAGATCGAGAACATCTACTGGGACCTGGTCAGTGCCTATGACGACGTGCGGGTGAAGGAGCGCTCTCTGGGGCTGGCGCAGAAAACGCTCTCCGACAACAAGAAGCAGGTGGAGATCGGCACCCTGGCGCCCATCGAGGTCACGCGCGCCGAGTCCGCAGTGGCCTCCGGACAGCAGGACCTGATCGTCTCCCAGACCAACCTTCAACTGCAGCAGTTGCTGATGAAGAACGCGCTCACGCGTAACATGACCGATCCGCAATTGGCGGCCGCTCCCGTCATCCCTACCAGCGCCATGGAACTGCCGAGGCAGGAGCCGGTGGTGCCCGTGCAGGACCTGATCAGCGACGCGCTGCAACACAGTCCGGACCTGGCCCAGTCGCGTATCGACTTGACCAACCGCGACATCACCAAGAGAGCGGCACGCAATGAGCTGCTGCCCACCGTGGACCTGGTCGCCTGGTATGGCGCCAGCGCGCTGGCCGGCAACACCAACCCCTTCCTATGCACAGGGGTGCCCAGCTCCATCTGCACACCAGGCCAGCTACCGCCTACCGGTTTCAACGACGCGTTCTCCAACCTGTTCGGCTACAACGCGCCCGACTACGCTGTCGGGCTGAATGTGACCATCCCCATCCGCAACCGCTCGGCGCAGGCCGACCAGGTGCGCTCCGAGCTGGAGTATCGCCAGGCGCAGATGCGGCTGCAGCAACTCCAGAACCAGATCGCTATCCAGGTGCGCAACGCGCAGTTCTCGGTGCAGCAGAACCGCGCCCGCGTGGACGCGGCCAGCAGCGCGCGCCAGCTCGCCTCCGAATCGCTGGACGCCGAGCAGAAGAAATACGCGCTCGGCGCGTCCACCAACACCCTGGTGCTGCAAGCCCAGCGCGACTTGGCGCAGGCGGAAGCCAACGTGGTCATCGGCATGGCCGCCTATGAGAAGTCCAGGGTCGAGCTGGACCGGGTGATGGGGCTGACGCTCACCCACAACGGCATCGACATCGCCGACGCCGAAAGCGGCAAGGTCACGCGCATGCCCAGCGTGCCCGGCATCCAGCAGCGGCAGGAGCCGAACCAGCAGCCTTCAATGCAGCCGCCGAAGTAGCCAGTACCAAGTACCCAGTACCGAGTACCGAGTGAGGCTGACTCGGTACTAGGTACTCGGTACTCGGTACTCTATGCTTTCGCCGTGACCCTGTCCGTCGTGGTCATCACTCATAACGAAGAAGCCAACATCGGTCGCGTGCTGGAAAGCGTGCGGCTGGCGGATGAGCACATCGTCCTGGATTGCGGCTCGACCGACCGCACCCTGGAGATCGCACGCGCCTTCGGCGCCCGGACTTTTTCAGAGAAATGGCAGGGCTACTCAGCCCAGAAAAATTCCGCCATCGACAAGGCCAGCGGCGACTGGGTGCTGTCGCTCGATGCCGACGAGGCGGTCGAGCCCGAGCTGATGGCCGAGATCCGCGATGTCCTCGGCCACAACCCGCCGGTGAATGGCTATTACATGCCGCGCAAGAATTACTTCCTCGGCCGCTGGATGCGCCACGGCGGCTTCTATCCCGACCGCAAACTGCGCCTGTTCCGCCGCGGCCTGGGCCGCTTCGGAGAACGTCCGGTGCACGAGGTCGTTCACGTGGACGGCCCAACGGCCACGCTCAACCACGCCTTGATACACAACGCCTACCCCACGCTCGAGGGCTACATCCAGCACATGAATCGCTATTCGTCGCTGGGGGCGGAGATCGCCGTCGCCGAGGGCCGCGGCGGCTTCAGCCTGTTGAACATCGTCATCAATCCCCTGGCGACTTTCCTCTACAACTACTTCTTCCGTCTTGGGCTGCTGGACGGCCGCGAAAGCCTGCTGCTGCACCTCTACCATTCTGCCTACGTGAGCTGGAAGTACGCCAAGGTGTGGGAACTGGCGCGGGCCCGCCAGCGTGAAACCCGGTAGCACGGGACGCAGTGTCGGCGGTCACACCTTTGTGTTCTTGCCCCGGTTTTCTGCATCCTCTATGATTGCTAAGTAACTGGCCTCCGTCATGACGCCCAAAGACAAGCCCCACAAGCCCAACGTCGCTGAAAGTCCCATCCAGGAAGTTTTCGAAGGACGCCATCCCTCGGCCTCCGAGAAACAGTGGGCGGAAGAGACGCTGCTGCCCACGCTGGAGAAGAATCCCGAGCGACCGATCGGGAAACCTACGGGCGTGAATCTCGACGAGCAGGGGCACGCGCGCTACACCACGATTTCCGGCGAGCCCATCAAGCGGCTTTACACGCACGCCGACCTGCCGGAGGACTGGGAGTACGCGCGCTACCTGGGCTATCCCGGCCATGCGCCCTACACGCGCGGCATCCACGCCACCGGTTACCGCGGCAAGCTCTTTACCATGCGCCAGTTCTCCGGCTTCGCCTCGCCGGAAGAGACCAACCTCCGCTATAAGTACTTGCTCGCGTCCGGCAGTGGCGGGCTCTCGGTGGCGTTCGATCTGCCGACGCTGATGGGCTACGACTCCGACCACGCCGCCAGCGAGGGCGAAGTCGGCAAGTGCGGCGTGGCCATCGACTCGCTCGAGGACATGGAGATCCTCTTCGGCGGCATCGACCTGGAGAAGACCACGGTCTCGATGACCATCAACTCGCCAGCCTCGGTGCTGTGGGCGATGTACCTGGTGGTCGCGGAAAAGCAAGGCGCCGACTGGAAGAAGGTCTCGGGCACCATCCAGAACGACATCCTCAAGGAATACATCGCGCAGAAGGAATACATCTATCCGCCGGCGCCCTCCATGCGGCTGGTGGTGGATACCTTCGAGTTCGGTTCGCTGTTCACGCCGCGCTTCAACACCATCTCCATCAGCGGCTACCACATCCGCGAGGCCGGTTCGACCGCGCTGCAGGAGTTGGCGTTCACCATCTACGACGGCGTTGAGTACGTGGAGTGGGCGCTGCGCCGCGGCCTCAAGTTCGACGAGTTTGGCCAGCGTCTCAGCTTCTTCTTCAACGCGCACAACGATTTCTTCGAGGAGATCGCGAAGTACCGCGCGGCGCGGAAGATCTGGTATCGGCTGGCCAAGGACCGCTTCCACGCGCAGAAAGAGCGCACCTGGCTGCTGCGCTTCCACACGCAGACGGCGGGTGTCTCACTGCCCGCGCAGCAGCCGATGAACAACATCGCCCGCGTCGCTCTGCAGGCGATGGCCGCCGTGCTCGGCGGAACGCAATCGTTGCACACCGATGCCTACGATGAAGCGCTGGCCCTGCCGACCGCCGACGCGGCGCGCATCGCGCTGCGCACGCAGCAGATCATCGCCTACGAATCAGGTGTGGCGCAGACCATCGATCCGCTGGGCGGCTCTTACTTCGTCGAGCGCATGACCCTCGACATGGAAAAGGGCGCGTTCGATTACTTCGAGAAGCTCGACGCCATGGGCGGCATGGTCAAGGCCATCGAGCGCGGCTATCCGCAGAAGGAGATCGCCGAGGCGTCGTATCAGTACCAGCGCGCGGCCGAGGCGAAAGAAAAGATCACTGTCGGCGTGAATGACTTCGTGATCGAGGAAAAGACGCCGCAGATCCTCTACATCGACGAGACCGTCGCCCGCCAGCAGTCAGAGAAGCTGAAGAAGCTTCGTGCGCGGCGCTCGAACGAAGAAGTCCAGCGCCGCCTCGATGCCCTGAAGAAAGCCGCGGCCCAGGACCCGCAGGTCCGCGCCGACGGCAAGATCTCCGACGCCAACACCATGCCCTACATCGTGGACGCCGTCCGCGCCTACGCCACCGTGGGCGAGATCTGCGAAGCCCTCAAGCAGGTGTACGGGATCTACACGGAAGTCAGCGTCACGTAATCGGGGCATCGGGAGGCCGGGTCATCGGGTGATTTGCACCCCCGGGTGTTGACCCGATGACCCGATGACCCGATCACCCGATTTTCCGTGTCTCCGTGCGTCCGTGGTGAATCTATAACTCGCGATGCGACATGCCGTCAGCCATCTGAAAAAGTCCGATCCCGTGCTGGCCGCGATCATCGAACGCGTCGGCCCTTACCGCCTGACGTTTCGCGAGCCGACGTTCGAGACCCTGGTGCGCTCCATCGCCTTCCAGCAACTGAACGGCAAGGCTGCGAAGACCATCTTCGACCGCCTGGTTGCGGCTGCGGGTGGCACGCTGACGCCTGAATCAATCCTCGCGCTGACGACTGAGCAAATGCGCGCCGCCGGACTCTCGCGGCAGAAGCTCTCCTACGTCCGCGACCTGGCGGAGCGCACCCGCTCGGGTGAGATCGATTTTGCGCTTCTGCCCGCGATGTCCGACGAAGATGTGATCGAGCACCTCACCCGCGTGAAGGGCATCGGCGAGTGGTCCGCGCAGATGTTCCTGATGTTCGCCCTGCGCCGCCCCAACATCCTGCCCACCGCCGATTACGGTGTGCGCGCCGCCATCAAGAAGCATTACCGGAAGCGCAAGCTCCCCGATCACAAACAGATCGTGAAGCTCGCCCGCGTCTGGCATCCCTACTGCTCGGTGGCGTGCTGGTACCTGTGGAGAAGCGGGGAAACGATACTCTGATTTGCGATTTGTGATTTCTGATTTGTGATTTGCGAATGGCCCAATCACAAATCACCAATCGCAAATCACAAATCCATGTTGTATCCTAGTCAGTTGGAAGCCCCGTCAAATGCCTGCTGAGAGAAAGATCCGTGTTCTTGTCGCCAAGCCCGGCTTGGACGGCCACGACCGCGGCGCCAAGGTGATCGCGCGCGCCCTGCGCGATGCCGGCATGGAGGTCATCTATACCGGCCTGCGCCAGACTCCGGAAATGGTGGTCAGCGCCGCGCTGCAGGAAGACGTGAACGTCATCGGCCTCTCCATTCTCTCCGGCGCGCACAACGCCATCATGCCGCGGGTCATGGACCTGCTCCGCCAGAACAAGATGGAGGACGTTCTGGTGGTCATCGGCGGCATCATTCCCGACCAGGACATCCCCGGCCTCAAGCAGGCCGGAGTTGACGGCATCTTCCTGCCGGGCACGCCCATGAACGACATCGTGGAGTTCATTCGCAAGAACGTGAAGCCGCGCGGCGTCGCCGCCGTCTGAGGACGCCATCCGGCAACAGCAACTCATCGAGCAGACCATCGGCCCGGCGCCGTGGTACTGGCAGACCTTCCCTGAAATCACCGGCGCTTCCGGCCAGCGCTACACCTGGACCTGCCACAGCGAAGCTGAGATCGAGCGCCTGGTCACATTGCACCGGCGGCAGGAGCCGAACGCAGCGCTGCTGGCGCTGAATACGTATTGCAGCCCGTTCGTCGTGCCCGAGTCGCGGCTGGGGATATGGTGTCCCGAGCCCGGCTACCTGCGCCTGATGTGCTTCGATCCCGACCAGTTGGCAGCGTTCCCCTTGAGCGATGTTGCCGGCTGGTTCAAGCGTTCCCAGGACCGCATCTACTCCGCGACCGCGCCCCTGGCCGAAATCGAGATCAGTTCTCTCCTCGCTGCCGGCAAGCATGCGGTCGAAGTTGCGCCGGAATTCCGCGGCATCGACGAACTGCTGCTGGTCGGCCCCTACCCGTCAACCAGCAACGACGACGCTGCCTGCGCTATCCTCGTGCTCCATCCCAGGGCGGGAGAGGTGTCGGTGCTGCCGCAGACCTGGTACACAGCGAACAAGTGCGATATTGGGTACCAGTGGATAACTCGCGTGACGCGCGATCTTGCGACCGGCAGGATCATCGGCAGCGGCATCCGTATCCGCGACTTCGAGCTGACGGAGGATGGGACGGGGCTGGAGAGGTGGCTGGAATGAACCGCCAGCTGTCATCCTTAGCGAGGCGAAGCCGAGCGGAGGATCTAACGGGAATGCCTGGGCTACCGCTGCCGGGTGCGGCCAGCATCGTCAGATTCTCCCGCCTCCCTTCGGTCGGCGGAAGAATGACAGAACGGAGGCAGTACGCGTCGCAGACACTCTATCCCCAACGAGGCTGTCATCCTTCGCGAGGCGAAGCCGAGCGGAGGATCTGACGGGAATGCCTGGGCTACCGCTGCCGGTGGTGCGGCCAGTATCGTCAGATTCTCCCCGCCTCGCTTCGGTCGGCGGAAGAATGACAGTTTAAGTGATATGAAGTCTTACTGCGTCTACATCATGGCCAGCCATCGCCGTATCCTTTACATCGGTGTGACCAGGGACTTGGACAAGCGCGTTTGGCAGCACCAGCACAATGTGCACCCGTGGTCGTTTACGGCCCGCTATCGGGTTCACAAGCTGGTTTACTTTGAAACGTACTCCAACATCGTGGCGGCGATCGCCCGAGAGAAGAAGCTCAAGCACTTTACCCGCGCCGAGAAGGTTGCGCTGATCGAATCAAGGAATCCAAAATGGCGCGACCTGAGTGCAGGCTGCGGACGAGAAGCCAAGGTTCTCCCGCCGAGCCTTGCCCGAAGAAGGAATGACAGCATGGCAGGGATTGGTTTTATCATTGAGCCGAAGGACCGCTGCGACATCCTGCGCCTGACCTCGCAGGACGGCACCAACCGCCTTACCCGCGCCTGCGTCATCTCCCTCGCCAGCGCCGTCCGCGAATTGGCCCTCGACCCGCGCCCCCTCATCATCACCGGCAACCAGAAGTTCTTTTCCGCCGGAGCCGACCTCCACGAGATTGTTGCCCTCAACGGCACGGAGGCGTTCGTCTTTTCGAAGGCCGGGCAGATGATGACCGACGCCGTTGACGAGTTCCCCACGCTGGTAATCGCGGCCGTGAACGGCTACTGCATGGGAGGCGGCCTAGACCTGGTGCTGGCGTGCGATTGCCGCATCGCCTCGCCACATGCCATCTTCGGCCATCGCGGCGCTGCGCTCGGCCTGATCACCGGCTGGGGTGGCACGCAGCGGCTGGCGCGCTTGGTGGGGCGGGCGCGGGCCACCGAGATGTTCATCGCCGCCGAGAAGGTGAATGCCGCTCACGCGTTGCTCTACGGACTGGTCGACGCCGTAGCCGACGATCCGCTGGCCGCCGCCATCGGGCGGCTCGCCTAGTTCGCGCCCCGGGTTTGCGCCCGCTCGCGCCGCTGTTGTACCGTTACCGTTTGCCCCCGCGCCCCCGATGACGGACCATTCCCAGCACGCCTCGGCCGAACTGCCATCGAACCTCCTGAAATCCACCGTGGACGCGACCTCGGCGCGCTACGAGAAGAACATGCGCGCCATGGCCGAGCTGGTGGCCAGCTTCCGCAACGACGAAGAGAAGATCCGCGAGGGCGGCGGGGCGAAAGCCATCGAGGCCCAGCACAAGAAAAAACGCCTCACCGCGCGCCAGCGCATCGCCTTGCTGCTCGATCCGGGCAGCGAACTGTTCGAGCTCGGCCTCTTCGCTGCGCACGGCATGTACGAAGAGTGGGGCGGCGCGCCGGCGGCGGGCGTGATCACCGGTCTGGGTCGCATTCACAGCCGGCTGCTGATGATCATCGCCAACGACGCCACCGTAAAGGCCGGAGCTTTCTTTCCCATGACCGCGAAGAAGGTGATCCGCGCCCAGAACATCGCCCTCGAGAACCGAATTCCCACGATTTACCTGGTGGACTCCGCCGGCGTCTTCCTGCCTTTGCAGGAGGACGTATTCCCTGACACCGATGATTTCGGCCGCGTCTTCCGCAACAACGCCGTGATGTCGGCCCAGGGCATCCCGCAGATCGCCGCCATCATGGGCATGTGTGTGGCCGGCGGCGGATACCTGCCGGTGATGTGCGACCACATCCTGATGACCGACGGCAGCGGCCTCTTCCTCGCCGGGCCGGCGCTGGTGCAGGCCGCCATCGGCCAGCAGGTGGACGCCGAGACGCTGGGCGGCGCCGCCATGCACGCGCAGATCTCCGGCACCATCGACTACCGCGAGCCCAGCGACGAAGCCTGCATTGCGCGCATCCGCTCGCTGGTGGAGAAGATGGGCTACCGCCGCCAGTCGGTGTGGGACCGCAAGCAGCCCGAGCCGCCGCTCTATTCCGCGGAAGAACTCTACGGCATCTTCGAGGCCGATCCCGCGCGTCCTTACGACATGAAGGACATTCTGGCGCGCCTCCTGGACGCCGGCCGCTTCGACGAGTACAAGCCCGAGTACGGCCAGACGCTGCTCTGCGGCTTCGCGCGCATCGGCGGCTTCGCCGTGGGCATCGTCGCCAACCAGAAGAAGCACGTCACCGTGCTCGACGACCACGGCCAGAAGCGCGTTGAGTTCGGCGGCGTGATCTATACCGAATCGGCGGAGAAAGCCGCGCGCTTCATCATGGACTGCAACCAGAACCTGGTGCCGCTGGTATTCCTGCACGACGTCAACGGCTTCATGGTGGGGCGCGACGCGGAGTGGAGCGGCATCATCAAGGCGGGCGCCAAGATGGTGAATGCCGTCTCCAACTCGGTGGTGCCGAAGATCGCCATCATCATCGGCGGCTCCTTCGGCGCGGGGCACTATGCGATGTGCGGCAAAGCCTACGATCCGCGCTTTCTGTTCGCCTGGCCGAGCGCGCGCTACGCCGTCATGAGCGGCGACTCGGCCGCCGGCACCCTGGTCGAGATCAAGATCAAGCAACTGGAGCGCGGCGGCAAGAAGCTGAGCGAGGAGGAGAAGAAAGAGCTGTACGAATCGGTGAAGCAGACCTACGACGCGCAGCAGGATCCGCGCTACGGAGCCGCCCGGCTGTGGATCGACCGCATCATCGATCCTATGGAAACGCGCGATGCTATTGTGCGTGCCCTGGAAGCCGCAGCGCTCAACCCGGATGTGCCGGAGTTCAAGGTGGGGGTGCTGCAAACGTGAACGACGACATCCACCACGGAGGCACGATCCGCGTGAATCCGCGTTGATGCGCGGCGAAAAGTCCTCGCATGATTGAGCGCGTCAAACTGATCGAATGCCCGCGCGACGCCTGGCAAGGCTTGGCGGGCGTGATCCCCACCGCGGTGAAGGTGGCCTACCTGCGCGCGCTGATCGGCGCCGGCTTCAAGCACCTGGATGCTGTCTCTTTCGTCTCGCCCAAAGCGGTGCCGCAGATGGCCGACTCCGAGGAGGTGCTGCGCGAGCTCGATCCTCCCGACGACGTGGAGATCCTCGGCATCGTGGCCAACGAGCGCGGCATGGAGCGCGCCATCAACAGCGAGACGGTGACCGTGGTCGGCTATCCCTATTCGGTCTCCGAGACTTTCCTCAAGAACAACGTGCACCAGACGCTGGAAGAATCCATCGAGGTGCTGGAGAAGATCAAGCAGGACGCCGACAGCGTGGGCATGGGCGTGGTCGCCTACATCTCCATGGCCTTCGGCAATCCGTACGGCGAGCCCTGGAACTCAGGCGAAGTGGTCGAGGCCGTTCGCCTGCTTACCGACATGGGCATCGAAACCATCTCGCTGGCCGATACCGTGGGGTTGGCCGATGCCGACCGCATCGACGATCTGGTGTCGTCCGTGATCCCGCAGTTCTCCGAGGTGGAGGTCGGTGTGCACCTCCACAGCCGGCGCGACGACGCTGCCGAGAAGATTCTGGCGGCTTACGATGCCGGTTGCCGCCGCTTCGATTCGGCCATCGGCGGATTGGGGGGATGTCCCTTCGCGCAGGATCTGCTGGTCGGCAACATCCCGACGGAGGTCGTGCTGGAGGCGCTGGCCAGCCGCGAAGTCGCTCTGCCCATCCGCAAACCACTCGACTCGGTGCTCAAGATGAATGCCGACATCGCGGACAAGCATGCCGCGCCGGTGAAGCAGTAGAAGCAGGTTTAATCCTGGAAATTGCCGGGGGCAGCGAAATAGGAGTAGACGGAAACCGTCACCTGAAAGAAAATGAAGCCATGACCGGAATCCAATACGTGACCGATGACAAGGGCCGCAAGGTGGCCGTTCAAATCGACCTGAAGAAGCATCGGGAACTGTGGCAAGACATTGAGGATGTGCTTGTCTCCCGGTCGCGGCGGCGCGAAAAGCGCATTCCACTGGACAAAGTAAAAGCGGACCTCATCAAGAGCGGCAAGCTCGCGCGTGAATAGTTATCGCGTCGCTTTAACCGCAAGCGCGACAAAAGAACTGCATGAACTGCCCGCGAAAGTGATTGCGCGAATCCTGCCGCGTCTGGAGCGTCTCGCGGCGGCTCCTCGGCCTCCCGGTTGCAGGAAACTCAAAGGCGGCGATAAGGAATGGCGGGTTCGCGTTGGTGACTACCGTATTGTATATGAGATTGACGACGCGGGGAAAACAGTGGATGTGACGCGGATCGCACACCGGCGCCACGCTTACGAATAGCCACAGCGATTGTTGGACGCTCATGGATCTAAGAACCATCCTCCTCACCGAATCCGACTGCATCGCCACCCTGGCCTTCAATCGTCCGGAAAAGCGCAACGCCATCAGCTATGAGCTGATTGACGAGATGTTTCTCGCGCTTGCCGCCGTCGAGCGCTCCGACGCGCAAGTGCTCATCATCACCGGCGCGGGCATGGCGTTCTGCTCCGGCATGGACCTCGACAACCTACGCGCCGTTACCACGCGCTCGCACTCGCAGAATCTCGTCGATTCGCAGACCATGGCCAAGCTGTTCCGCACCATCTACGAGTTTCCCAAGCCCACGATCGCGGCGGTCAACGGGGCAGCCATGGGCGGCGGATGCGGTATCGCCACGCTCTGTGATTTCACCGTTGCATCCGATGAGGCCAAGTTTGGCTACACCGAGGTGAAGATCGGCTTTCTGCCGGCCATCGTCTCCACGTTCCTCATCCAGCAGGTCGGCGAGAAGCGCGCCCGCGACCTGCTGATGACCGGGCGCATCTTCTCCGCCGAAGAGGCCAAGCACCTGGGGATCGTCACCGACGTCATCTCCGGCGAGCAGCTCATGGAATGGGCGCGCGAGCTGGCCGGGACGCTCATGCAGTCGAGTCCTACATCCCTGCGCGCCACCAAGCGCCTGCTCTCGGCTTTCGCCAAGGATTTGCTCGACCGCCGCCTCGAACTCGCGGTCCAGGAAAATGCGCGCATCCGCACCAGCGACGACTTCCGCGAGGGCATCACCGCGTTCCTCGAAAAGCGCAAGCCACACTGGAGCGGCAAGTAAATGTCCGCTCCCGAACCAGCGCGCCGTTCCGCCGTGAACGAGACGCGGCTGCGCGTGCGATACGTCGAAACCGACCAGATGGGCGTGGCCTATCACACCAACTATCTGATCTGGTTCGAGGTGGGACGCGTCGAGTTCCTGCGCCAGCTCGGCTTCACCTATCGCGACATGGAGCGCGACGACGGCTGCTATATTGCCGTGGTGGACGTCCGCTGCCGCTACAAGGCCCCGGCGCGCTACGACGACCAGATCCTGGTGCGCACCTTCTTCAAGAACCTGCGCGCCTCGTTGATCCACTTCGGCTACGAGATCCTGCGCGAGCCGGACATGACGCTGCTGGCCGAGGGCGAAACCACGCACATCGTCACCGACGCCCAGTTGCAGCGCCGTGAGCTGCCGAGGAAGTATCGGGAGGCGTTCGCGCGGGCCCTGGGATGAATCCATGCAAGCTCTCCACATCAACGGCAACGACCTTACCCTCGAAGACCTAAGAGAGGCCGTGTACGACCGCCGTCCGGTGCTGCTGGCCGCCGACGCGCGGCACGCGGTGGAGCGCGCCCGGGCCGTGGTCGAAGACCAGCTCGCCCAGGAGTGCGTGGCCTATGCCGTCAACACCGGCGTCGGCAAGCTGGCCACCGTGCGCATTCCCGCAGAAAATATCCGCGAGTTGCAGATCAACCTGATGCGCTCGCACGCGGCCGGGGTCGGCGATCCGCTGAGCGAGATCGAGACCCGCGCCATCATGCTGCTACGCGCCAACTCCCTGGCCAAGGGCTTCTCCGGCGTGCGGCCGGTGGTGATCGACACGCTCTGCGAGATGCTCAATCGCGGCGTGCATCCCGTGGTTCCGTCGCAGGGCAGCGTGGGCGCGAGCGGCGACCTGGCCCCCCTGGCGCACCTGGGCCTGGTGGCGATCGGCGAAGGCGAAGCTGTGCTCGAAGGCGCGCGCGTCTCCGGCGCCGAAGCGCTGCGGCGCGCCAGTATCCAGCCGCTGGTACTCGAAGCCAAGGAAGCCGTCTCGCTCATCAATGGCACCCAGGCTATGCTGGCAGTCGGAACGCTGGCGCTGCTCGCCGCCGAGACCCTGGCCGATACCGCCGACGTGGTGGGCGCGCTCACCCTCGACGCCCTGCAGGGTACCGACGTGGCCTTCGATCCGCGCATTCAGAGGGTCCGCCCGCACGCCGGACAGGCGTACACCGCGGAGAACCTCACGCGGATGCTCGCCGGCAGCCAGATCCGCGAATCGCACCGCGCCTGCACCCGTGTCCAGGACGCCTACTCCCTGCGCTGCATGCCGCAGGTACACGGCGCCGTGCGCGACACCCTTGCCCACTGCCGCCGCGTCTTCGATACCGAGATGAACTCGGCGGTGGACAACCCACTTGTCTTCCCGGCGAAGAACGGCGGCGGCGACATCCTCTCCGGCGGCAACTTCCACGGCGAGCCGGTGGCGTTCGCGCTGGATTTTTTGGGGATCGCGCTCGCGTCGCTGGCTGGCATCTCGGAGCGGCGCATCGAGCGGCTGGTGAATCCCACGCTGAACGAAGGCCTGCCGCCGTTTCTCGCGCCCGGCGCCGGCCTGCACTCCGGCTTCATGATGGCCCAGGTCACGGCCGCGGCGCTGGCCAGCGAGAACAAAGTGCTGGCGCATCCGGCGTCGGTGGATTCGATCACCACCTCGGGCAACAAGGAAGACTACGTCTCCATGGGGATGACGGGCGCGCTCAAGCTGAAGCGCATCCTCACCAACGCACGCTACGTGCTGGCCATCGAAGCCATCGCCGCCGCGCAGGCGCTGGACTTTCTCGCTCCGCTTAAGACCAGCATGCGCGGGCAGAAGGCAGTCGCGGCTGTTCGTTCGGTGTGCGCGCCAGTGGAGCAGGACCGCGTGCTGGCGCCCGATTTCGCGCGAGTGGCGGAGCTGATCGCGGCGGGCAAGCTGGCGGAGGTCTTACGCTAGGGCGTGCCTGGTGGTGGTGTCGCCCTTGCGGCCCCATCCCACCCATGCAAGGTGTCATCCTTCGCGAGCCGAAGGCGAGCGGAGGATCCGGCGATAACCCAAGACCACCGGTACTGGTTGCGCAAACTGCATTCTCAGATTCTCCCGCTTCGCTTCGCTCCGCGGAAGAATGACACCCTGCTTATTGCCAAATCATAGCGAGCCAAAAGCCAAGAGCCAAAAGCCAAGAGCCAACAGCCAACAGCTACGAGCCGGTCTGCCCCGCCAGCCCCAGTTCCCCGGCGATCCCCTTCATCGCCTCGATGCAGAAAGCGATGTGCTCATCGAGGTCCACGCCCAGCTCCTGCGCGCCCTGGATGATGTCTTCGCGGCTGACGCTGCGGGCGAAGGCTTTGTCCTTCATCTTCTTTCGGACTGACTTGGCGTCCACCTCGGCCAGCGATTTGCCCGGCTTCACCAGCGCGGTGGCGGTGATCAGCCCGGCCAGTTCGTCGCAGGCGAACAGAGCTTTCTCCATGTTGCTCACGCGCGCGACGCCCGAGTACTGCGCGTGCGAGAGGATGGCCCGGCGGACGGGCTCGGGCCAGCCGCGCTCTTCGAGGATTTTGTTGCCCGCGAACGGGTGCTCTTCGGGCGTCGGATACTTTTCATAATCGAAATCGTGGATCAGCCCGGTGACGCCCCACACGGCTTCGTCCTCGGTGAACTTGCGGGCGTAGGCGCGCATGCAGGCTTCGACGGCGAGCGCGTGCTTGCGCAGATTCTCCGACGCGGTGAACTCGGTTAGTAAACTCCACGCGGCCGTGCGGTCATTCATGGAACCTTCCCTGTCTTCTCTATGTTTTCTCCGGATAACTTACGGCATCAAGGGCGATTTGTGCTTGTTTTTAGCAATTATTTCCTTGACTTCCACAGCAGTATTCGCCGAAAGTACGCATCAGGTTGTGCACCTATTTTGGGTCACTTAAAAGTTGACCCATGGGGGGCGCAGGTTGTTGGGCCCTTGCAAGGCGAAGTGCCCGCTCTGGCATCTCGCGCACCATTGATGGCAACGACTCTTGCCCCGGTTGATTCACGAGAAGTAGTGCGGTGCGACCGCTGTCACCTGGTTCAATTCCGGACCACCAACAGTCTTTGCAGAAAATGCCGCACCTCGCTGGACGCCGAGGAACCGCCCATGATCCTGGCGGCGCCGGCGCCCGCGGCTGAGCCCGCCAACGGCAATGGCCGTGCCCATCTGCAGATCGCCTCGGCCATCCGCACCCTGCGCCAGCGTGGCGGCTTAAGCCAGCGGCAACTGGCGCTGCGCATGCAAGTGCCGCGCACCTACGTCTCCAAGATCGAGAACGAGAAGGCCACACCTACGCTGTCGTCGCTGGCGCGCCTGGCGCGCGCGCTGGAAGTCACCGTGCCCGACCTGCTTAGCGGCGGCGACCGCGCTCGTCAGGACGAGATCCACGAGCTGATGCAGGACGATTTCGTGGCGCAACTGGTGCCTTTCCTTTCGACGCTCGACGCACTGCAGAAGGCCAGCATTCTGGGCCAGGTGCGCGACCTGACTTTACGTCCGCGCCGGCACGCCTAGGGACTCATCGCAAGCACCCTGCGCGTGCCGGCTCGGGCTCCGGGCCCGAAATGCGGCTTCTACCCTCCCCCCGGCCGGGGCCATTGCCCCGGCCCTTTTTATCACACGCTTGTTGAATATGGGTTCCCGTCGCACTCCCGGCACTTTCATTGCGCAGAAACCGGCGCTATGCTACTTATGGATTCCGAGGTAGCCTTGCACATATCCCAAGGATTGGACCGCAAAGAGTCTGAGATCTACTCCAGGCTCGATCCCCGGCAGCTCCCGCGGCACATCGCAATCATCATGGACGGCAACGGGCGTTGGGCCCGGCAGCGCCACCTGCCACGCATCGCCGGCCACCGCGCCGGGGTGGCGTCGGTGCGCTCCACGGTCGAGACCGCCGCCCGCATCCACCTGCCCGCGCTCACGCTGTATGCCTTTTCTTCGGAGAACTGGAGGAAGCGCCCGGCGACCGAAGTGGCCTTCCTCATGCGCCTGTTGCGGCGCTACCTGAAGGCCGAAGTCCCCACGCTCAACAAGAACAACATCCGCCTGGAATATATCGGCCGCCGCCACGAGCTGCCGGAAGCGGTGCAGGAGCGGATGGCGTGGGCGCAAGACGCTACCGCCAGGAACACCGGCATGGTGCTGACGCTGGCCCTGAATTACGGCGCGCGCATGGAACTGGTGGACGCCTTCACCGCCATCGTGAACGCCGCCGCCAATAACGGCGGATTGAGCCACCTGAAGATCGACGAGGAACTCATCGACCAGCATCTCTACACGCGCCATCTGCCCGATCCCGACCTGGTGATCCGCACTTCCGGCGAAATGCGGCTCTCCAATTTTCTGCTGTGGCAAGTGGCCTACGCCGAGATCTACGTCACGCCCACCCACTGGCCGGAGTTCCGCGGACGCCATCTGCTGGAAGCCATCGCCGAGTACCAGACCCGCGAGCGCCGCTACGGCGGCCTGGGCGACGGCAACGGCGCGCACCCGTGATCAAGCGCGTCGCGACCGCGGTCGTCCTCATTCCCATCGTTCTGCTGATCGTCTTCCGGGCGCCGCTGTGGCTGTTTGCGTCGGTGGTTGGCGTGATTGCGCTGATCACCACCCGCGAGTACCTGGGCCTGGCCGGGGCGTATGAGATCAAGCCCAGCCGGGCGCTGACCTACCTGTTCACCACGATCCTGTTCGCCAGCGCGGTTGCAGGATTCGTCATTGAAGCGCAGATGAGCCGGCTCTCGTCGCAGGTGCTGCTGCGGGGCATCAGCCCGCGCGATCACCCATACCTGCTGGCCGCGATCGGCGTGACCTCGATCGCGAGAGATTCCGTGCTGCTGGCCGCGTTGGCGTTCCTGGCGGCCATGCTGAAGCGCGCCGACCTGCGCTCCTCGCTGCCCGGCGCCGCGGCGTCGGCTCTGGCGCTGGTTTACATCAGCCTGCCTTTTACGCTGCTCATCAACGTGCGCGCCCGCGCGGCGGGAGCGTTCTATGTGTTCTACCTGCTGGTGGTGGTGTGGGCCGGCGACATTCTTGCCTTCCTGGTGGGCCGGTCCGTGGGCAAGCACAAACTTGCTCCCAGGATCAGTCCCAACAAGAGCTGGGAGGGCACGGTAGCTTCCCTCGTTGGCGCCACCGCGCTGGGAACTGTCGTTCTGGCCTACGGAAACGCGATCGTGGGATTCCTGCGGAACACGAATCTGCTGGCGGCACAACAAGAGAGCATCATGAGCGTTGGACCGTATCCATCCCCGCATCCGCTGTGGGTGTACATTCTGCTGTCGGCGGCGCTGAACGTGGCGGCGCAACTCGGCGACCTGGTCGAATCCATGCTGAAGCGCGGGGCCGGGGTGAAGGATTCCGGCTCGCTCCTGCCCGGCCACGGAGGCATGCTCGACCGCATCGACGCGCTGCTCTTCGCGGCTCCGGTGCTGTGGTACTATGCGCTGATCCTCGCTGCGGTCCACAGCCCGTAATCGTCTTCATGAAGCGCATTGCCATCCTGGGATCCACCGGCTCCATCGGGCGCAGCACCTTGAGCGTCGTAGAAGCCCACCCGGAGCGGTTCTCCGTCGCCTCGCTCGCCGCCGGCGGCAACCTGGAAGCGGCTTTCGAGCAAGCCAAGCGCTGGCGTCCGCGCGTCTTTTCGATGAGCAACGCCGAGGGCGCTGAGAGACTGCGGAGAAGGCTGAAGACCGCCGACATCGCGGACATCGAAGTCGTGGAAGGTACCGCCGGCGCGATACGCGTTGCCACCCATCCTGACGTTGACTTCGTGGTCAGCGCCATCGTGGGCGTCGCGGGACTCGAGGCCACCTACGAAGCGGTGCGCGCGGGCAAGAGCGTGGGGCTGGCAAACAAGGAATGCCTGGTCGCGGCGGGCGAGCTCATCACCGCGGAAGCCAAGAAGCACGGCAAGCCGCTACTTCCGATCGACAGCGAGCACAACGCCGTCCACCAGTGCATGCGCGGCGGCCGCCTCGAAGAAGTCCAGTCGGTGTGGCTGACGGCCTCGGGCGGCCCGTTTCTCGACACTCCCGCCTCCCAGTTCTCGCGCATCACGGTGGAGGAAGCGCTGAACCATCCCACCTGGAAGATGGGGCAGCGTATCACCATCGATTCGGCCACGCTGATGAACAAGGGCTTCGAGGTGATCGAGGCCTGCCGCTTGTTCGGCCTGCCGCCCAGCCGGGTGAAGGTGATGGTGCACCCGCAGTCCACCATCCACTCGCTGGTGGAGTTCGTGGATGGCAGCATCCTGGCGCAGCTCTCGGTCACCGACATGCGCTTGCCCATCCTCTGTGCCCTGACTTGGCCGGAGCGCATCCCGTCCGACCTGCGTTACTCGGTCAGTGACTTACGTCATCTGGATTTCCGCCCGCCCAACATGCAAAAGTTTCCCTGTCTGGCCCTGGCCTATGAGGCCGCGGAAGCTGGAGGCGCCAGGACCGTGGCCCTGAATGCCGCCGACGAGGTGGCGGTGGCCGCGTTCCTCGACGGTTCCATTGGATTTGACGAAATCCCCCGGGTGATCCGCGGCGTACTTAAAGCAACTGGCGCCCGGCCTCCGGAATCTATTAACCACGTGCTGACGATGGACGCCGAAGCCCGGCAACGGGCAAGGGAACAGGTCGAGCAGTTGAAATCCAGAAAGGCAGGCACAGGCCGTCCCGTTGTAGCAAAATAGAGACGGGATAATTCT
>DATNJE010000190.1:0-20093 GCA_035604095.1 Terriglobales bacterium | reverse complement strand
AAAAATCATTGCCAAAGTACCGGCTACCGATCGAAGCGCTCGCGGTATTGATTGTGGGGCTGACGGGGCATCTCGGGGGATTTCTCAGTGGTGTGAACGGACCCGGCTAGATGAGGGCGACGCCATTCGGGGTTTCCGGTCGGCACTCAAGGAGGAAGAGCCACGGGCGAACGCAAAGGAGGAGCAAGCACCGAGCTCTTCCGATCGCGTGAGGAAGGCCTGACTTGCGACCCAGCAATCTCGCTGGCAACGTTATTTGTTCGAACGTACGTTCGGTGTGATGTCCATCACACGCACCCGTGACCAAGGTCATAGCGGGCCGTCCGCCTTTTTCTCTACCCTTGCCGTCACCCCTTATGTCGCAACCCGTCCAAGCCATCGATTTCATGTACTACGTCGCCACCCGCGAGTTCATGGAGCAGTGGGACCGCGCCAAGGAAGGCGAACTGATCTGCCGCATGGAGCGCGCCATCGGCGGCCTCCCCCGGTACAACTCCATCGAAGAGATGCTGCGGCTGATGGACGAGGCCGGCGTCGAGAAGGTGTTCATCACCCAGTGCAAAATGTGGTCGTACTGGCGCAAGTGGATGTACATGGACACCAAGCTGGAAGACGTCCTGCAATACACCGAGAAATACCCTGACCGCTTTGCCGGACTCGCCGGGTACAACCCGTTCCGCATCAAGGAGAGCCTGGCCGAGATCGAGACCGCGGTCACCCACCACGGCTTCAAGGGCGTTTACGTCCACATTTACGGCTTCGACATCTCGCTCGACGACCGCAAGATGTATCCGCTGTATGCCAAGTGCGAGGAGCTGGGCGTGCCGGTGTCGCTGCAAGTAGGACACGTGCTGGAAGCCATGCCCAGCGAGGGCGGACGGCCCATGTGCCTGGACCGCGTGGCCTGCGACTTCCCCAGCCTGAAGCTGGTGGGTGCGCACACCGGCTGGCCGTGGGTCGATGAGCTGCTCTCGGTCTGCTACAAGTGGGAAAACGTGTGGTTCGGCATGGACGCGTGGTTGCCCAAGTATCTCTCGCCGCAGATCATCCAATTCGTCAACAGCCGCCTGGGACGCGATCGCTGCCTGTGGGGCACCAACGGCCTGCCCTGGAAAGAAAGCCTGCGGCAGATCGACGAACTTGGACTCAAAGAAGACGTCAAGCGCAAGCTGCTCCACGACAACGCGGTGGAACTGTTCCAGTTGGCGCCGAAAGCGGCGCCCGCCGAAGTCCCGGCATGAACCTGAAGGACAAGACGGCGATCGTTACCGGCGGCGCACGCGGCATCGGGCGGGCCATCGTCCAGCGGCTGGCTGAGGCGGGCGCCGACGTGGTGATCGGCGACTTTCGCCTGGACGAGGCCGAAGCCACGGCGAGTGAGATCCAGAAGACCACCGGACGGCGGGTCCGCGCGGTGCGCGCCGACGTTACTGACCTGAAGCAGGTGGAAACACTGCGCGACGCGGCGCTTCAGGCCTTCGGGAAGATCGACATCCTGGTAAACAACGCCGGGTGGGACCGGTTGATGCCCTTCCTGAAAACCACACCCGAGTTGTGGGAGAAGATCATCGCCGTCAACTACAAGGGCGTGATCCACACCTGCTATGCAGTGCTGCCGCACATGGCCGAGCGCAAGCAGGGCAGCATCGTCAACATCAGCTCGGATTCGGCGCGCGTAGGCTCGCTGGGCGAGGCTATCTACTCGGGTGCGAAGGCCGCGGTGGTGGCGTTCTCGAAGACACTGGCGCGGGAGCACGCGCGCGACAACATTCGGGTGAACGTGATCTGTCCGGGGCTGGACGACACGCCGCTGTTGAGCGAAATCCAGCAGGATAGTTTCGGGCAAAAGGTGCTGGGCTCGATCGTGAATTTTGTGCCGCTGAAGCGGCTGGCGCAGCCCGACGACATCGCGCCGCTGGTGGTGTTTCTGGCGTCGGACGCCGCCGGCTACATCACCGGACAGGTCACCAGCGTGAATGGCGGCCTGACCATGGTGGGCTAGGTTTCAGGGGATCGGACAACCGGGAGCCGGGGGTAATTTTTATGCAGTGCTCTGAATTAGAACGAACGTTCGATAACTGCGCGGAGATCGTGCAGGATCTCAGCCTGGCCGAGGTCCGCCGCTGGAAAAGCGAGCATCCGGGCGCGAAAGCCATCGGCTATTTCCCGGTCTATGCTCCGACAGAGATCATCCACGCCTGCGGCATGCTGCCGGTGGGTTTGAACGGAGCCGGCGACCGGCTCGACATCCAGTACGCCGACGCCCGCTTCGGATCGTTCATCTGCTCCATCGTCAAGACTACGCTGGAAATGGCCATGACCGGCCACTGCGAGCCGCTGGACGGAATGCTGTTCTCCACCATCTGCGACTCGGCGCGCAACCTGTGCTACGTGATCAAGCGCAACTTCCCCCAGATGTACGTGGATTTCCTCCACCTGCCGCACAACCCCGGCTCGCCGGCGGCGGTCGAGTTCCTGCGCGGTGAATATGCCCGGCTCGAACAGCAGTTGGTAGAACTCGGCGGGTACAGGCCGACGGACGAGGGCTTGCGCCACGCCATCGCGCTGTACAACGAGAACCGGGCGCTGTTGCGGAAGCTCTATGCCTTCCGCGCCGCATCTCCGCACCTCCTGCGCACCTGGGAGCTCTACACGCTGATGCGCGCCGGCAACTTCGTTCCGGTTGAAACCCACAATGAATGGCTCCGCGAGGCCGTGGAAGAGCTGCCCGCGCGAGCCGGCAAGCCGCGCGACTCGATCCGCGTGGTCATCGAAGGCTCGTTCTGCGAGCAGCCGCCGCTGGACCTGATCAAGCTGATAGAAGAAGCCGGCTGCTACGTGGTCGACGATGACTTCATCCTCGGCCGCCGCTGGTTCACCGAAGACGTCCCCTTGGATGGCGATCCGCTGACCGCGCTGGCCGAGAGCTACCTTAATCGCGCCGTGTATTCCTCGGTGCGGCACGATTTCCGCAACCCGCGGCACAAGGCGCTGGTGGAGAAGACACGCCGCCTGAACGGGCAGGCGGTGATCATGCTGATCGCCAAGTTCTGCGAGCCCGCCCTCTTCGACTACGTGCTGTTCAAGCGCGAGCTGGAAGCGGGCGGCATCCCTCACCTGCTGCTGGAGTTCGAGGAGAAAGCCTTCACCTTCGAGCGCCCGCGCAGCGAGGTGGAAACGTTTGTCGAATCGCTGCTGTTTGACTGAGGAACCATGACCGCAAAATCGGAATATCGCAGCCAGATCCACCAGCGGCAGAAAGACATGATGCAGAACTGGTACGAGCGCCTCGACGAGGCAGCGCGCACCGGGTCTCCGCCCACGGTGGCCATGATGATCTCCGGCAACTGCGTGGAGCTGCTGGAAGGCTTCGGCGCCGTGCCCTTGTATCCGGAGGTGAACGCGCTGCAGCTTGCCATCCGCCACCAGTCGCTGGAGCCGATCCTGGTGGCGGAGGAGTTGGGCTACGCCGCCGACAACTGCGCCTACGTAAAGGCGGACATCGGTTGCATGCTCAAGGGCATCACGCCCACCGGCGGCAAGCTGCCGGTACCCACGCTGGTGCTGTGCAACTTTGTCGGCTGCAACACCTACATCAAATGGTTCGAGCACGTCGCCGAGCTGCAGGGTGCTCCGCTGTATATGCTCGACGTGCCCTTCTTCCGCACCGAGCACCCACGGCGCGAGGACATCGACTACGTCGTCCACCAGCTCAAGGAAACGGTCAAGAAGATGGAAGAGCTGACCGGCCGCAAATTCGATTACGACCGCTTCCGCCAGGCGGTGCGCTGCTCGGCGGAAGTGGAGGAGATGTGGTCGCGCATCAAGCGGCTGGCGCAGAAGACGCCCTCGGCTTTCGACGCATTTTTCGATGCCATCACGCTGATGGGCCCGCTCTACGTCTATCGTGGCACGCCCGAGGGGGTCGAGTTCTTTCGCATCGCGCTGCAGGAGATGGAAGACAAGGTGGCGCGCGGTGAGGGCATCTACGAGCAGGAAAAATTCCGCGTGGTAATCGAGGGTCCGCCGCCGTATCCGTATTTCCGCACCTTCCGTGACATGTTCGCCAAGTGGAAGGCGTGCGCCGTGGCCTCGACGTATTCCACGGTGGGCGGGCTGTGGGAGTTCGGCTTCCGTCACGATCCCGACCATCCCTTCGAATCGGTGGCGCTGCACATGCTCGCGCACAACGTGACTAACCGGAATTACCTGCAACGCTACGAGCAGATCCGGCGGTACGTCGAGGAGTGGCACGCGCACGGCGTGATCATCCACTTCGTCAAAAGCTGCCGGCTGTTCTCGGCGGGACAGGGCGACATGCGCGACTACTTCACGCGCACCCTGGGCATTCCCACGCTCTACCTGGAGTCGGACCTGGAAGATCCGCGCTATTTTGCCGAAGCCCAGACGAGGAACCGCATCGACGCGTATTTTGAGGCGCTGGAGCACGCGCAGGCGACAGGCGTGTCGCTCTCGATGGAGAAGCCGGGGCCGAGTGCGGCGCTGCGGGTGCTTGAGTAGCCGGCGAGACGCCGGCGCTACGGGAGGACGTATATGCGATTCGCCGCCGGGGTGGACGTTGGATCGACGCAGACCAAGGCCGTGATCATGGAGGACACCGGCGGAGGCGGGCCGCGCCTGGTGGCGCGTGCGCTGGTGGACACCGGCGCCAACGTGCAGAAGGCCGCCGAGCACGGATTCCTCGCCGCCTGCCGCGAGGCTGCGATCCCCGCGCAGGAAGTTGGGTTCGTGGTCGGCACCGGCTATGGGCGCTACAAAATCACCTTCGGCAACGCGCAGATGACGGAGATCACCTGCCACGCGCGCGGCGCCTCCTTCCTCTGTCCCGGCACGCGCACGGTTATCGACATGGGCGGGCAGGACTCCAAGGCCATCAGCATTGGGGCCAAGGGCGAGGTGCTCGACTTCGTGATGAACGATAAGTGCGCCGCCGGCACCGGACGCTTTCTGGCCAATGCCGCCGACGTGATGGGCATCAGCCTCGATGAAGTCGGTTCGCTTTCGCTCCAGGGCAAGCACCCGGTGAAGATCACCACCGTGTGCACGGTGTTCGTCGAGTCCGACATCCTCTCGTATCTCGCGCAGGGAAAGAAGGCGGAGGACATCCTGAACGGAGTGCACCTGGCGATCGCACGCCGCACGGTCTCGCTGGCGCGGCGCGTGCCCATCGAGCCCCAGATCTCCTTGACCGGCGGCGTGGCGCGCAACCTCGGGATGGTGCGGGCGCTCGAGCAGGTGCTGGGTGCGACCTTGCAGGTTAACGCGGAGGCGCACTTCACCGGCGCCATCGGCGCGGCGCTGTTCGCGCTGGAGAAGATGGACCAGAGCTCTGAATCCGCGATAGGGAGGCCGGCGCATGCCTAAGGTTGCTGGGATCGACATCGGATCGGCTTTCACCAAGGCCGTCGTGGTGAGTGACGCTGCGGGTGCCGCGGCTGTGGTAGGCCGGGCTGCAGTGCGGACGGGCGTGGACCTGGAGAAAGCGGCCGCGGACTCGCTCGCTATGGCGCTGGCCGATGCCGGATCGCCACGCGAATCGGTGGATTACATCGCCACCACGGGATTCGGCCGGTCCAGCGTCAGCTTCCGCGACCTGCAGGTGACCGAGATTACCAGCGGCGCACGCGGAGCGCGGCGCCTGTTTCCGCAGGCGACGGCGGTGTTGGACATCGGCAGCCAGTGCACGCGGGCGATCACGCTGACGGAGGCCGGCAAGGTGCGCGGCTTCAAGACCAATGACAAGTGCGCGGCCGGCTCGGGCAGCTTCATCGTGCGCGCGGCCAAGTATCTGCAAATCGAACTCGGCGAAGTGGGCGAGATCGCCTTGCGCGCCGAGAACCCGCAGCCCATCTCCAGCATCTGCGCGGTGCTGGCGGAGAGCGAGATCATCAACCATGTCTCGGCCGGGGTAAGCGTCGAGGACATCCTCTCGGGCATCTACGATTCGCTCGCCGAGCGCGCCTCCATGTTGCTGAAGCGCGCCGGCATGGGGCCGGATCTGGTGTTGATCGGAGGAGTGGCGCGGCAAAGGGGAATGGTGCGCGCGCTGGAGAATCGCCTCAAAGTCCCGGTCAGTGTGCCCGCCGATTGCGAGTACACCTGCGCGCTGGGTGCGGCGCTGCTGGGCCTCAAACGCCTGCAAACCCAGTTGTCGGTCGCCGCATGCCGGTCGTGATCTAAGGATTAAACCGCCGAAACTCTCGGGTGCTGGGTTCGCCGCGAAACAAGCTGGAGAGCCTCGGCCAAGACACAAGTCATCCCCCCACCGGGTCGACGGCAGGCCCACCCTCCCAAAATGGAAAATCCCCCTGCGGTACTAACCTCTGCACGATTGCGCGGAGGGTCTCAGATCGGAACTGCGACCGATCTTGAACTCAATATTAGAGCGGCTCCGCGGCGTCGCCCGGCAAGGGAACCGCACCTTCTGTAATGATGCCAAATGCGGGTAAAGAAGCAAAACGGAGGGGCCGATAAGCACGGTACAACCGTGCATACATCGCCATGGACGAGGAGTACATTCCATTTGGCGGTGGTTGCCGCCTTCGGCGTCACGGCATCGGTCGTGATGTTTTGGGTCGTCGAGCATCTTGAGCGCTCCCGGGCCGAGGCGTACTTCCACCAAGTGGCAGAGCAGCGCCTTAGTGTCGTGAGGAGTAACGTGGCCGGCGCCCTGGACACCATCAGCCTGCTGGCCAGCCATTTCGAAGCCACCGGCGAGGCCGGAACCAGTCGGCAGGCTTTCTCAACCTTGGTGGCGCCTGCCTTGGCGAAGCACCGTTATATCCAGGCCCTCGAGTGGATACCGCGGGTAGAAGGGGCGGCGCGCCCTGATTACGAACGTCTCGCCCGATGCGGCGAGCCTCGCCGCGGATCTGGTCTCGTGGGCGGTGGGCGTTGCACTTCGCCGCTTCGACGTGCGTCTAGCCAGTGGGGCCCGCCCTCTGCCCGCAACCCCCGAGCCGTTTGACCCACTGCCGGTGTGCTCTCCAGCCATGTTTACTGGCGACGATGACCTGCCGCTCATGAGCGCTCCAGCCGCATATCCGATTGAGTTCCCTGTGAATGGCACTCTGGTGGACGATCTCGGACATGCTCGAGACCTCACCGCCTTGGTCCGCGTGGTGTTCGACGAGGTCTTCAAGGCGGATGCCGACATCTGGTGGAACGAGGTTGCAGCCCTGCTCGACCCCAAGGACCATGATTTGCGAGCGTGGCTAAGGGCAGGCTTTTTTGAGCATCATCTCAAGCGCCACTCAAGGAGCCGTCGCAAGGCGCCTATCGTATGGCAGTTTGCCGTGCTCTCGGGCCGCTACAGCATCTGGGTCTATGCGCACCGCCTGACCCGCGACAGCTTTTTCCAGATCCAGAACGATGTGGTGACGCCCAAGCTCGCCCATGAGGAGCGGCGGCTCGCCAGCATGGCGCAGAGTGCGGCCCTCAATCCATCGGCCAGGGACCGCAAGGAAATCGCCGCACAAGAGGCATTCGTCGAGGAGCTCCGCTCTTTCCTCGACGAAGTCAGGCGCGTGGCGCCCGTATGGAACCCGATGCTCGACGATGGCGTGGTGCTGACGATGGCGCCATTCTGGCGGCTCGTGCCTCAACACAAGCTGTGGCAGAAGAAGCTCAAGAGCAAGTGGGACGAGCTCGCCATCGGCAAGTACGACTGGGCGCACCTCGCGATGCACCTGTGGCCGGAGCGGGTCGTGCCAAAGTGCGCGACCGACCGGAGTCTCGCAATCGCGCACGGCCTCGAGGACGTGTTCTGGAGCGAGTGTTCCGATGGCAAGTGGAAGGCGCGCACAAAGCCGCTCAGGCCCGTTGACGAGCTCGTTCGCGAGCGCAGCTCGGCAGCCGTGAAGGCAGCATTGAAGAGCCTGGTCGATGCGCCAATCGCATTGGGTAACGGTCGCGCTCGCGGTCGTCGCCCAGCGTCCGCTGCCACCGAGGGAGGAACCCTCTGATGCACCCGCTCCACGACTATGTCGCCAAGCAGCTGGCGGAGCACCTGAAGGCCCGCCGCGTTGTCGTTTGGTACGACGCTCGGCGTGAGTTTGCGCCCTTCGTCGCGGAGGTGCGCGGCGGTGCGAAGACGTTCAACCGCGCCGTTCCCGTCGCGGTGGCCGGGGTCGCCACGCAGCTCGCGGAGTACGCCGGCTCAATGTTCGAGCTGCGCGCCATCGTCGAGCCCTATGTGAGCGGCGACGCTCCGGAGCACGTGGTGATCTACATCCCCGGTTGCGAGCGCGATCGCCGCGGCTCCGTCCTCATGGAGCTCGAGAAGGCCGGCGAGTGCTACGAGCCTCAGCTCAAGCGGCTCGCACGGAATGTGTTGCGGCAGCGTAACACCGACGGTGTCAGCGACGAGATGCTCGCTCCCGAGAAGGTTACTTACGAGGATCTTGCCCGCGCCTCCGACAGGTCGTCAGCCGAGCCGCCGTCGATCCTGAAGGCCATTTTCCACGATGCATCTGGGAACGACGGGCTCATCGCGGCGTGGCTTGTGAGCGACGGTCGCGACGCGGAGATTGAGATGAAGGAGGCAACGCGCGAGCTGACGCAGCTGGTGCGCTCGCGGGTCGGCCTTGAGCTTCCCGAGGACGCAGGCTTGCCAAAACTGCGATCCATCACGATTCGATACATCCTGGCCGGCGAGTTCCGCAGCGACTTGAGCGGCTTCCCGCCTGCCAGCCTCGAGGCCGTTCCCGCTCCCAAGACGAAAGACGAGCAAACCGCCGTGCGGGAGCTTGCCAAGCGGCTTCGCACAAACTTCGCCGAGTTGTACCCGGCGATGGCGGACCGCGTGGAGGATGAGCTGGGCCTCCGGAACGCCAAGATCGCTGCTGACGCCCTCGGATCCATCGACACGTTCCGCTTCGAGGAACGGGCGCTCCTGACGCACTGCGGAGTGCTGATCGCGGCGCAACAATTCGAAGATACGCTTGCAATTGTGAGTGAGCGCGAGCACTGCTTCTGGCTTGATCGCGATGTCGCTCGGAAGGCCCAGTGGGAAGCGTGCCGACGCATGGCGGAGCTGGGCACGGTCACGATGACGGTTCGCGCAGCGATCTCGAGGACCAGCAATGGCCCGAGTGGATGGGTCGACGCCTACACCAAGAAGGATGGATGGTACCGCCTCGACCAGGCCCAGCGTCGCCTCGAAGCCTGGGTCGCCAACCTCGAAGAGGAGCCTGAGGAGTGCGCGCTCGGCGTCGTGCGACGAGCCTATGAGGACGCTTGCCGCGCCATGGCCGAAGGTTTCATCAAGGCCCTTCTGAAGGCGAATTGGACTGGAGCCTCCGCGCTTCCCCAGACGCGCATCTTCAGCGAAGTCGTTTCGAACAGGCCGAAGCCGGTCGCGTACTTCATGGTCGACGCAATGCGTTTTGAAATGGGTGTCGAGCTAGCCGAACGGCTGCCGAAAACTGCCGAAGTTGCCGTGCGCCCCGCGATCGGATCGCTCCCGAGCATCACGCCGATCGACATGGCGGCGCTGCTGCCGGGCGCCGCCAGCAACTTCAGCGTCGTCGAGCAGAACGACAAGCTCGGTGTGCGCATCGACGACACCTTCCTCCCCGACCTCGGGGCGCGGAAGAGGTTCGCCGCAGCCCGCGTCCCGAAGCTCGTCGACATCGCGTTGGACGAGCTCTTGAGCCTGCAGCCGTCGAAGCTCGCGAAGAAGATCGAGTCCGCGCAGGTCGTCGTGGTTCGGTCGCAAGAGATCGACTACGCCGGCGAGACAGGCTTCACCCGGCAGGCTCGGCGCATCATGGACGAAGTCATCGGCGACATTGCGAGCGCCATCCAGCGGCTGGCGAAGGCCGGCATTGAGCACTCCGTAGTCACGGCCGACCACGGGCATCTGTTCTTCGCGGTCGACCGCGACGACTCGATGCGCACGGACGCTCCCGGCGGCGACCAAGTCGAGCTTCACCGGCGCTGCTGGATCGGGCGCGGAGGCGCAACGCCGCCCGGTTGCGTGCGCGTCGCGGCCTCTTCGCTAGGCTACGCGTCGGACCTTGAGTTCGTCTTCCCTACTGGCTGCGGCGTGTTCAAGGCGGGGGGCGACCTCGCCTTCCACCACGGAGGGCCGGCACTTCAGGAGCTTGTCATCCCGGTACTGACTGTGCGTCTGAAGGCCCGTGACTCGGCGCCGCCAACGGCCGGCCCCGTCACGACGAGCGGTCCACCAGACGCCGTGACCAACCGCATTTTCAGCGTCACGCTGCACCGCGGTGGGCAAAACCTGTCGTTGTTCTCCAGTGCGATGGTGGTCCGGCCGCTTCTGATGTCGTCGGGCAAGCAGGTCGGCGTCGTCGGCATGGCCATCGAGGGCGAGCTCGATCGCACGACCGGGTGCGTAAAGCTGCACGCCGGGAAACCAGTCACGGTAGCGTTCCTCCTGACCGACGAGAGCGTCCCGTCGCTGCGCGTTGTCATACAGGACCCGACCACGGACGCGGAGCTGTATCGCTCGCCGAGCGACATCCCGGTCCGACTTGGAGTGTGAGCCCATGAACAACGGTGCAGCCCCCGCACGAGATGCACTCCAATCCGTCCGTATGTTCGTGTGTTGCCGAGACGGGATCGGCTGGCATACCTTCCGGCACACATATCGAACAGGGCTCGACGAAACGGGGGCGCCGATGAAGGTGCAGCAGGAGTTGATGCGCCATTCGGACATTCGCACGACCTTCAACATCTATGGGCAAGCACTGTCGAGCAGCAAACGTGAAGCGAACAGCAAAGTCGTAGGAATGGTGATTCGAGAACCAAAGAAGGGGGTACAGGGGGACTCGGGAACTGTTCCCTTTTGTTCCCTCGCAGAAGGGCCGAGAGAAAGAATGGCTCCTCAGGTAGGACTCGAACCTACAACCCTCCGGTTAACAGCCGGATGCTCTGCCATTGAGCTACTGAGGAGTACGGTGACCGTGCGGCCATCAAGCGACCGACAAATCACTGACCGTAGTTTATCGCAGGTGGTACAGGGCGTCAAAAAGCTGCGCGCTTCGGTGTTGTCCTGAATCGGCACATCGCCCCGCGGGGTCCCAACCGGGAAACGCTTTTCAGTTACACTGACGGACAGCGCTTGCGGGGCGGTTTTCAGGTGAACGAGACGCCGGCCTTCAGCCGCGGAATGTTCTTGTGGCTGGAGAACGGACGTCCACAGCAAACCCGATTTTGGGTTGCTGGGGTGGTGGAGCGAGGGGACCTATGTATTGAAAATCACAACGCATAGATTCTTCGCTCCCTTCGGTCGCTCTGAATGACACCTCGAATTGCCTACCTCACTGGGTTGCTGCACCTGGCGCCGCCGGCTTAGGCGGCACGAAACTGCCGATGTCCAGCGACACTTTCCACGCCCCGTCGGGCTGCTTGCGCCAGATGGTGACGTAGCTCCCCTTGCGCACCACGGGCGTGCCGTCGGACGACTTGTCGTGGATCTCAAAGCTGCCGGTGGTGTAGCCGATGTCGGTGGACTGCGCGGCCTCGGCGTAGAGCGGCGCCCAGGTGATGCTCCAGTTGGGATCGGCGAAGCCTTTGGCCCAGCCCTCGCGGAAGGGCAGCTTGCCGGTGCGCATGACGCCGGCGGAATAGAAGCGGACATCTTCGGCGAGGTAGCTCATGAAGGCATCAAGGTTCTTGGCGACACCGGTCTTGGCGAAATCACGGTCCACCTGGAGCAGGGCCGCGGTAGCCGCATCGACGGGGTCCTCTCGGCGAGCTCGCGATTGCGGGCGGGACTTCTGCGCTTCGGCCAGCGTCGAAGCCATCGCCAGCACCACCACCACGACCAGCAGTTTTCTCATGCGCCCATCCTCTCAACGGATGTTACCCGCAGCCGCGCCCGCGGCAAATTGACAGCAGCGATTCCGGCGCGCTAAGTTCGCTGTGGAGGGGAAACGCCTCATGTCCCAGCAGCGGTTCATCACCCTGACTACCGATTTTGGCGCCAGCGACCATTATGTGGGCGCGATGAAGGGAGTGGTGTACGGCATCAATCCTTCCGCGCAGGTGGTGGACATCTCGCATGCCATCTCGTCGTACGACTTGCTGGACGGCGCGCTCGCCATCGCCCAGGCCTACAGCTATTTCCCCGCGGACACCATCCACGTGGTGGTGGTGGACCCGAGCGTGGGATCGGTGCGGCGGCCCATCCTGGCCCGCACGGAGAAATATTTTTTCGTGGCTCCCGACAACGGCGTGCTGTCGCTGGCGCTGGAGCGCGAGCAACGCGTCCATGTGCATGAGATCAGTTCCGACCATTACATCCAGCAGCCGGTGAGCCAGACCTTCCACGGCCGGGATGTCTTCGCGGCGGTGGCGGCGTGGCTGAGCAAGGGGGTGGAGTTCTCGAACTTCGGCAATGAGATCAGTGACTATGTGCGCTTCCGGATGCCCAAGCCGACACGCATGGAGAGCGGCCAAATCCAGGGTGTGGTTTTGAAAGTGGACAAATTCGGGAACGTGGTTACCAACATCACCCCGCAGGACGTTCCGCAACTGTTTGCTCCGGAGCCGCCGCAGTTCAAGATCCTAGTCAGCAAGCACGAAATCACCAGCCTGAGGACCGCTTACGCCGAGGGTGCTCCGGGAGAGGTCTTCGGGATTCTGGGCAGCATGGGGTTTCTGGAGCTTTCGACGAATCGGGGCTCGGCCGCTCGTACCCTGGAAGTAGGTAAAGGGACGGAAGTAGTGGTAAGTGGAAAGTGGTAAGTCTGGCTGTTGGCTCTTGGCTGTTGGCTTAACGACGAAGGACAGGACGCCGTGAGCTAATAGCCAAAAGCCGACTTCTTCACGGATTCTTCGCTTTGATGCGCGCGTAGCGATCCATCTGGGCCGTCCATTTCAAGTAGCGCAGCATCTCGGAGCGCTCTCTCCACATGAATCCCCAGAATTCCAGGAAGCCGACCTGGCTCATCTTGACGCCGCAGTAGGTCTCGATGCGCCAGCGCAGGTAAGGACTACGCCAGGGCGCAAAGCGGTGGCCGCGCGTCGCGTTCCAGAGCAGGCGGAGGATCTGCCACATGACGGAATGAGTATAGCGGCAACGGCTCTGGGCTTTTGGCTTTTGGCTTTTGGCTCTTGGCCCTAAGCGCTCGGCAACAAGCCAAGAGCCAAGAGCCAATAGCCAACAGCGCTTCTAAATGTCGTATTTCTTGGCGAGATGGCGGAAGGACCGATAGGACAGCCGCAGCAATTCCGCGGCGCGGGTCTGCACCCCTCCGGACTGGCGCAGCGCGGTTTGCAGCATAGTGCGCTCCAGGTCGGCGACATAGCGTTCCATGTCGAGCCCTTCGGTGGGGATGGGAACTGAGCCATTGCCGGACGTGGCGGCCACCCGAATTTTCGAGCGTTCCGCCGGAAGTTCGACGTTCAACTCGTCGCTGGACTCCATCGCCACGGCGCGCTCGATCGTGTTCTCCAGTTGGCGCACGTTGCCCGGCCAGTCGTATCCCTGGAGTTCGTGCAGCGACGGCGAGGCCATGCGCACGATGCTCTTCCCCGAAGCGGCAACGTACTTCTTGAGGAAGTGGTTGGCCAGCAGAGGAATGTCCTCGCGGCGATCGCGCAGCGGCGGCACTTCGATGGGGATCACGCTGATGCGGTAATAGAGGTCCTCGCGGAAAGCGCCGTCGGCGACCATGCGGTCGAGGTCGTTGTTGGTGGCGGCGATGAGGCGGACGTCGATGGCGATTTCGGCGGTGCCGCCGACCGGACGGATCACGCGCTCCTGCAACACCCGCAGCAGCTTCACCTGCATGGCCAGGCTCATCTCGCTGATCTCGTCCAGGAAGACGGTGCCGCCGCTGGCGACCTCGAACAATCCAGCCTTGTTCTGGGTGGCGCCGGTAAAAGCGCCTTTGACGTAGCCGAACAGTTCGCTCTCCAGCAGGGTTTCCGGAAACGCGCCGCAGTTGATGGAGACGAAGGGCTCGGCGGCCCGCGGCGAGCAAGCGTGGATGGCGCGGGCCACCAGTTCCTTGCCGGTACCGCTTTCCCCCTGGATGACGACGGTGCTGGCGCTGGAGGCCACGGTGCGGATGGTCTGCTTCAGCTTGCCCATGGCCGAACTGGCGCCCACGATGTTGTCCAACGAATTGCGGATGCCGGCATCGCGCTTGAAGGCGAAGTTCTGGCGCCGCAGTTCCACCGATTCCAGCGCGCGGTTGATGGCGACCACCACCTCTTCGATCAGGTGCGGCCCTTTGTGAATGTAATCGAAGGCTCCCGCCTTCACCGCCTGCACCGCGGCCTCGTAGTCCTCGATGGCGGTGATCAGGATGACGGCGGTCTCGGGCGAAACCTTCCGGGCATGGCGCAGCACCTCGATGCCGTCGGTTTGCGGCATCTTGATGTCGCTGACCACCACGTCGTAGATGTTGGAATCGAGTTTGCGCTTGGCTTCCGAGCCCGAGGTCACGGTCTCGACCCGGTGGTTCTCCTTGCGCAAAGCAATCTCCAGCACGCCACAGATGGCGCGCATGTCGTCGCAGACCAGGATACTAGCCATGCTTCACCCCGCCCGGGATCCTCGACATGCCCGCCGTTGGTGTCTTGGGATGATTGGTGTTGGCAGCGGCAGCCGGCGCCCGTTCGAGCTGGCGGCGCGGCGGCGGTTCCGAGCGTTTCAGCTCGATGGAGAACTCGATCCCTTCGCCCACCGCGGAGCGGACGGAGACACGGGCCTCGTGCGCCTGCAGAGTCTGGTACACGATGGCCAAGCCCAGGCCGGTGCCGCCGTTCAGCTCCGGCTGGAACGGTTCAAACACTTTCTCGACTTGCTGCGGCGTCAGGCCCTGCCCGGTGTCGGCAAAGCCGATGTGCCAGTGGTCCGGCGCCGGCGTCAGGCTGACCGCCAGTTGTCCACCGTCGGGCATGGCGCGGACGGCATGGTCAGCGAGGATGGCAAACACCTGCTTGATGCGATCACGGTCGGCGAGCGCCCAGGCGGATTCGGCCGCGAAGCGCCGCACGATCTCCACCCGCTCGCTGGGGTTACGCTCGCGCGCCGCCAGGGTATCGTCGAGCAGCGGAACCAGGTCGATCGCCGCCATCTTGTAGCTTTTTTCGCGGGCGTACAGGAGGAAGTCGGTGATGATCGCGTTCAAGCGGTCGGACTCGCGCAGGACAATATCCACCAACGCTTTCTGGTCCGCGTTCAGATCGGAGATCGCGGCCAGCACCTGGACGGAGCCGGCAATGGAAGTCAGCGGGTTGCGGATCTCGTGCGCGATGCCGCCGGCCATGCGGCCGATGGCGGCCAAGCGGTCCCGCATGCGCACCTCGCGCTCCAGGCGGCGAATCTCGGTCAGGTCGGCAAAGCCGTACACGTATCCGGTCAAACCACGCTCCGGGACCGTCAACTCCGAAGCCGTGATTCCGAAGATCTTTTCCAGGCCGCTGGGAGTGAGGCAACGGACCTCAGAGCGCACGAAGTGCGGCCCGATGGCCGGCAGCCGGTCGAGAAAGAACTGGGCCACCGGCTTGCCGAACACTGCCGCCGCGGAGCTCTCCAGCAGTCTTTCGCCGGCCGGGTTCAGCATGGTGATGTGCCCCTCCAGGTCGGTGGTGATGAGGCCGCCGCTCATGGAGTCGATGACGTTCTTGTGCAGCGCTTGCAGGTTCTCGAGTGCCCCGCTCTTGTCCTGCAGCTCGACGTGAACCTGGCGAAGCCGGGCGGCCATTTTGCTGGCCAGATAGGCCACCGCCAGGTAAGCGATCAGGTTGATGAAGATGACGAGTTGCAGAAACCTGGGATCGGTACGGCTGGTGGAGTACGAGCGGATCAGGTCGAAATAGGAAAGCTCAAGAATGGCGCCGAACAGGATGAACGACAGCAATGCGCTCAAGAAGGCCCAGGTCCGCGACAGCAGGATGGAGGCCATGATGATGATGAGCGGGTTGAGGAAGTTGAAGGAGGTGTCGATGCCGCCGGTCAGGTAGATGACGGCGTTGGCGAACACCAGGTCGGTCACCACTTGCAAGCGGGCCTGCGTTGACTGCTCGCGCCAGAGCGGAAGCAGCAGCACGTAGAAGAGCGAGATCGTGTACCACAGCGCAATGACGCTGATGAACGCCCGTTCGGGCACGGCGGTCGCCGTGAGCCGAATGATCGCCAGTTCGATGGCCAGCAGGAAGGTGACGACGATGATGCGCACCTTGGAGAGCCACGCCAGCCAGGTACGTTCCTTGAGTTCGCTTCTCATAGAACAGTTATCAGTTGCAAGTTGTCAGTTGTCAGTGTGCGTCACGACAGCGACGCATGCGAGTTGCAGTCAGACTGGCAACTGGCAACTGACAACTGGCAACTATTTTTCTAACCGCCGCCCGAGAGTTTGGCGATCATGCTGAACAGCGGCATGTACAGCGAAATGACGATGCCGCCCACGGCCACGCCCAGGAAGGCGATCATGATCGGCTCCATCAGCGTCAGCAGGTCCTTGGTAGCGGCGTCCACTTCGTCTTCGTAGAAGTCGGCGATCTTCTGCAGCATGGCATCCATGGCCCCGGTGGCCTCGCCCACGCCGATCATCTGGGTGACCATGTTGGGGAAGACGCCGCTCTCTTTCAGGGGATCGACGATGGTGCGACCTTCCTCGATGGACTTGCGCACCTTCAACAGGGCCTGCTCCAGCACGGCGTTGCCGGAGGTGCGGGCGGTGATCCCCAAACCTTCCAGAATGGGGACGCCGGAGGTGATCAGGGTTCCCATGGTGCGGGTGAATCGCGCCACCGCGATCTTGCGCAGCAACATGCCGATCACCGGCATGTTGAGCAGCAGCTTGTCGAAGAACAGGCGCCCGCGCGGATGTTTGCGCAACTGGCGGATCCCGAAGAAGAGGGCCACCAGGCCACCGATTCCGATCCACCAGAAGCTGCTGACAATGTCGCTCAGCTTCATCACGATGCGGGTGGGCAGCGGCAGGGCGACGCCCAGGCCAACGAACAGGTTGGCGAAGATCGGCACCACGAACTTCAGCAGCCCGGCCACGATGAGCACGGCGATGCCGATCACCGAGCAGGGGTAGATGAGCGCCGACCTCACCGCCGAGCGCAACTTCACCGCCTTTTCCACGTAGGTGGCGAGCCGCTGCAGAATGGTGTCGAGGATGCCGCCGGTCTCGCCGGCCTCGATCATGTTGGTGGTGAGGTCGTCAAACACCTTGGGATACTGGCGCATGGCATTGGCCAGAGTGGACCCGCCTTCGATCGAGGTGCGCACGCCGGTCAGGGTTTTCTGAAAGGTCATGTTTTCCTGATTGGCGGCGAGGATCTCCAGGCATTGCACCAGCGGCAGGCCGGCATCGATCATGACCGAGAACTGCCGGAAAAAGATGGCCAGGTCCTTGGTGGGCACCTTGCCGCGGCCCAGGGTGGGAAGAGCGAACTCCTTGCCCTTCTCCTTGATGGTGGTGGGGTTGATGCGATCGCGGCGCAGCGCCATGGTCAAGGACTGCTTGTTCTCGGCGATGCGCTCCCCGCTGATTTTGGTGCCAGCGGCGTTGGTACCGCTGTAGGTGAAAACCGGCATTTGGTCCTCCGCTTCCTCGATTGGCCCGCAAACGGCGCAGAACGCCGGCGCGGGTCCAGGGTCCCTACTTCCTTATTTCCTTGCTACGGTGGAACCGCGAGCTGCGCTCACGGCCCCGCGATTGATCATGTCCTGCAACTCATCCTGCATCGACGAACGCTGCATGGCGGTTTCCAGCGTGATCTGTCTCTGGAAATACAGCGTCGCCAAGGATTGATTGAAGGTCTGCATCCCGAACTTGTCCTGGCCGGACTGCATGGCGGAATAGATTTGATGGATCTTGTCTTCGCGGATCAGGTTCCGCACCGCCGCATTCGGCACCATGATCTCCATCGACATCACCCGGCCGCTGCCACCGATCTTGGGCAGCAGCGTCTGGCACAGGATGCCCTCCAGGACCATGGAAAGCTGGGCCCGGATCTGCGGCTGCTGGTGGGATGGAAACACGTCGATGATGCGGTTAATGGTGGAAGCAGCGGTATTGGTGTGCAAGGTTGCGAAGGTGAGGTGTCCGGTCTCGGCGATGCGCAGGGCCGATTCGATGGTCTCCAGGTCGCGCATCTCGCCGATCAGCACCACGTCGGGATCCTCGCGGAGCGCGGCGCGCAAGGCCGCGCCAAAGGACTTGGTGTCCGAGTTCACCTCGCGCTGGTTCACGATGCAGGACTTGTGATTGTGCACGAACTCGATCGGGTCTTCGATGGTGATGATGTGCTCGTGCCGCTCGCTGTTGACCTTGTCGAGCATGGCGGCCAGCGTGGTGGACTTGCCGGAACCGGTGGGGCCGGTCACCAGGATGAGGCCGCGCGGCTTCTCGCAGAGCTTGGCCACGATCGTCGGCAGGCCCAGCTCCTTGAATCCCTTGACCTCGAACGGGATCACGCGGAAAACCGCGCCCACCGCGCCGCGCTGGTTGAAGCAGTTGCCGCGGAAGCGGGCCAGTCCCTTGAGGCCGAAGGAGAAGTCGAGTTCCAGGGTTTCCTCAAAGCGCTGCTTCTGAGCGTCGGTGAGGACGCTGTAGGCCAGTTGCTTGGTCTCGGCTGCGGTCAGCGGCGGCAGATCCAGAGGCGTGAGATGGCCGTGCACCCGGATCTGGGGAGGCGAATTGGTGGTGAGGTGCAGGTCGCTGCCCGACATCTCTAACATTTTTTTCAACAGCTCACTGAGAGTAACTGGCATGGTTTCCTCGTCTCCCTATTAGTGGACGGTCTCGCGCGCCACCTCTTCCATGGTGGTAGCGCCGTCCATCACCTTGATAAGACCGCTGCGCCGCAGGGTGATCATGCCGTGCTCGATGGCTTTCTTCTTCAGCTCCACCGCCGAGGCCCCGACCAGGACCAGTTCGCGGATGTCGTCGTCGATCTCCATCACTTCGTAAAGGCCGGTGCGTCCCTTGTAGCCGGTGCTGTTGCAGACGACGCAGCCCCGTCCTTTGTGGATCTTCACCGTCTTGGCTTCTCCGGGTGAGAAGCCGGCCTCCAGTAGGGTCTGGTACGGGACGTCGACCACCTCGCTGCATTCCTTGCAGATCCGGCGCACCAGCCGCTGGGCCACGATCATGTGCACCGAAGTGGCCACCAGGAAGGGCTCAATGCCCATGTTCATCAGGCGGCTGATGGTCTCCGGGGCGCCATTGGTATGCAGAGTAGAGAGCACCAGGTGTCCGGTAAGCGCGGCCTTGATGGCAATCTCCGCCGTCTCGAAATCGCGGATCTCGCCCACCAGGATGATGTTGGGGTCCTGACGCAGGAAGGAACGCAGGGCGGCGGCAAAGTTCAGGCCAATCTGCTCCTTCATCTGCACCTGGTTGACGCCGGCGATCTGGAACTCGACCGGATCCTCGGCGGTCATGATGTTGGTCTCCGGCGTGTTCAGCCGCGCGATGGCGGAGTAGAGCGTATTGGTCTTGCCCGAGCCCGTGGGGCCGGTGACCAGCACCATGCCGTAGGGCTTCAGGATGGCTTTCTCGAACTTGACCAGCGACTCGGATTCGAAGCCGAGTTGGGTCATATCCAGCCGCAGGTTGTCCTTGTCGAGCAGCCGGAGGACGATTTTCTCTCCCCAGATGGTGGGCAGGGTGCTGACGCG
Source organism: Terriglobales bacterium (assembly GCA_035604095.1). Lineage (GTDB taxonomy): Bacteria > Acidobacteriota > Terriglobia > Terriglobales > Acidobacteriaceae > JAHFUA01. The sequence goes on along the minus strand of DATNJE010000190.1, from coordinate 448 downwards.
GTAGTCGAGGGTCTTGCGCTTGCCTGCCAGATTCACCTTGAGCATGATGCGGCCATCCTGCGGCAGCCGCTTCTCGCTGATGTCGAGTTTGGACATGATCTTGATGCGCGAGATGATGGCGTCCTTCAGCTTCAGCGGCGGGGTCATAATGGTTTGCAGGATGCCGTCTACGCGGAAGCGCACCCGGTATTCCTTCTCGTAGGGCTCGATGTGAATGTCGCTGGCGGCACGCTTCACCGCGTCGGTGAGGATCAGGTTCACCAGCTTGACGATGGGCGCTTCCTCGGCGGCCTTCTCCAACTCGCTGGCGGAAAACGTGTCTTCATCGCCTGCCTGCAGCTCGATGTCGGCATCGCTCTCGCCGATGTCCGCCATCACCTTTTCCAGGTCTTCCTCGTGGGTGTCGCCGTAGGCCTTGTCGATGCCCTGAAGAATCGCCGCTTCCGAG
>DATNJE010000189.1:0-3872 GCA_035604095.1 Terriglobales bacterium | reverse complement strand
ACCATGTACCGCGGACGGCTCTGGACCATGCGCCAGTACGCCGGCATGGGCGACGCCGAGGAGTCCAACAAGCGCTACAAGTACCTGCTGTCGCAGGGGACGATGGGGCTGTCGGTGGCCTTCGACCTGCCGACGCAGATCGGCCTGGATTCCGACCATCCCATGGCGGTGGGCGAAGCCGGCAAAGTTGGCGTGGCCATCAATTCCATCGAGGACATGGAGCGGCTGTTCGACGGCATCAAGCTGGAAAAGATCTCCACCTCGATGACCATCAACGCCACCGCGTCCATCCTGCTCGCGCTCTACATCGCAGTGGCCAAGCGCCAGGGCTCGGACGTGCGCAAGCTACAGGGCACGGTGCAGAACGACGTCCTGAAGGAATACATCGCGCGCGGGACATACATCTATCCCATCCAGCACGCGATGCGCATCGTCACCGACCTGTTCGCCTACTGCAACCAGCACGTGCCGGAATGGAACACCATCTCCATCAGCGGCTACCACATGCGCGAGGCCGGCTCGACCGCGGTGCAGGAAGTGGCGTTCACGCTGGCCAACGGCATCGCCTACGTGCAGGCGGCGATTGATGCCGGCCTCGACGTGGACCAGTTCGCGCCGCGGCTATCGTTCTTCTTTGCTGCGCACAGCAATTTCCTGGAAGAAGTGGCGAAATTCCGCGCCGCGCGGCGCATGTGGGCGCGCATTATGACGGAGCATTTCGGGGCCAAGAATCCGCGTTCGCTCATGCTGCGCTTTCACACTCAAACCGGCGGAGTGACCCTCACGGCGCAGCAGCCGGAGATCAACATCGTGCGCACGGCGCTGCAGGCGCTGTCGGCGGTGCTGGGCGGAACGCAGTCGCTGCATACGAATTCGTTCGATGAAGCGCTGGCGCTGCCCACCGAAGAGGCCGTCCGCATCGCTCTCCGGACGCAGCAGATCATCGCCTACGAATCCGGCGTCCCCAACACGGTGGACCCGCTGGGCGGGTCCTATTACCTGGAGTCGCTGACCAACCAGATCGAGCAGCGTGCCCGCGAGTATCTCGACAAGATCGAAGCCATGGGTGGCATGCTCAAGGCCATCGAGCGCGGGTACGTGCAGGCGGAGATCCAGAACTCCGCCTACGACTTCCAGCAGGCGGTGGACCGACTGGAGACCGTCGTTGTGGGCGTGAACCGCTTCGCCACCAACGAGGCGGCGTCCGTGCCCTTGTACCGCGTGGATGAAACGCTGGAGCGCAAGCAGGTGGAGCGCCTGCGCGCCCTGCGCGCCCGCCGCGACCAGCAGAAATCTAAAGCCGCCCTCCAGACAATCGAGGAGGCCGCCCGCTCGGGCGAAAACCTCATGCCCCGCATTATCCATGCGGTCGAGAGCTACTGCACGGTGGGCGAGATCTCGGACAGCCTGCGGAAGGTGTTTGGGGAGTATAAAGAAGCGGTGGTGATTTAGGAGGCGATCGGCTGAACAGGAAGAGACTTGACCTCATTGGTATACTTCGTATAATACAAATCATCCAAGGAGGCCGGGCAATGAGCTACATTGATCCCAAATCAGTCCTTTCGCCCAAAACCGTCATTTCAAACCTTGAAGTGATGTTCGACACTGGCCCGCAGGAAGGTGGTTGGTCAGTAGCGTCATTCGAATGGAATGGCAAGCCCGCAGTCGGCATTCGCTGGAATGGCGACCCTAGCACCCGCGGGATTGGGACACCTCAAGCGCGTGGTGTACCGACATGGTTTGTCGTCCCCGAAGAGCTTGAAGAGGCGGTTCTGGCCGGAGCGCGAGCGTTGTCGAACGGCAGCGACCCGCGCTTAATCGCCGGATACCAACAAATGGCTAAAGATAGCAAGCGTGAAGCTGAGGCGCAGGAATGGTCAGAGGGGCTGATCGCCGATGCAGAACGCTAAGAGAGGCGAGGTGTGGTGGGTTTCGTTTGATCCATCACTAGGCGGGGAAATCCGCAAAACCCGCCCCGCCGTAATCGTCAGCAACAACGCGGCCAACGCCGTCCTGAACCGAATCGTCGTGGTGCCAATTAGCAGCCAAACCGCGAAGCTCTATCCGGCCGAAGCGTTGGTCACGCTCAACGGTGAGCATCGGAAGGCAATGGCAGATCAGATAATGACCGCTTCGAAGGAGAGGCTCGGGTCGAAGCTAGGCGGGCTGGCCGGTAACGACATGCGCGCTATCGAAGAGGCCATTCTCCTGCATCTCGGCATTCGACGAAGATAGGAACCTCCATGAGAGACGTTGTGGTTGCATCCTCCGTCCGCACCGCGGTCGGCAAAGCCTACAAAGGCACCCTGCGCGCCACCCGGCCCGATGATCTCGCGGCCGTCGCCATCAAGGGCGCGCTTGAACGCGTGCCCCAACTCAATTCCAAGGAGATCGAAGACGTGGTCCTCGGCTGCGCCATGCCCGAGGCCGAGCAAGGGATGAACGTGGCCCGCATCGCCTCCCTGCGCGCCGGCCTGCCGGTCGAGTGCGCGGCCATGACCATCAACCGCTTTTGCTCGTCCGGGCTGCAGGCTATCGCCATCGTGGCCGACCGCATCGCGGCCGGAGCGTACGAGGTGGCAGTCGCCGGCGGCACTGAGTCCATGACCATGATCCCCATGGGCGGTCACAAGGTCTCGGCCAATCCCTGGCTGGTGGACAACTATCCCGACGCTTATCTCTCGATGGGGCTCACCGCCGAGCGGCTGGCCAAGCGCTTCGGCATTAGCCGCGAGCAGGCCGACGAGTTCTCGCTGCACTCGCATCAGAAGGCCATCGCCGCCATCCAGGCGGGCAAATTCGACGACGAGATCGTGCCCGTACCCGTCAGCTTCACCACGCCGAACGGCTCGAAGCCCAAGCGCATCGAGATCGTCTTCAAAGTGGACGAAGGCCCGCGCGCCGACACTACGCTCGAAGCCCTAGCAGCCCTGAAGCCCGCTTTCCATGTGCATGGCACGGTGACCGCCGGCAGTTCCTCGCAGATGTCAGACGGCGCGGCCGCCGCCGTGCTGATGTCGGCCGAGAGGGCCAAGGCGCTGGGCATCAAGCCGCTGGCGCGCTTCGTCGCCTTCGCCACCGCCGGCTATAAGCCGGAAGAGATGGGACTCGGCCCGGTTTTCGCCATCCCCAAGGCGCTGAAGATGGCCGGCTTGAAGCTCGAGGACATCGACGTGATCGAGCTGAACGAAGCATTCGCCGCGCAGTCGCTCGCGGTCATTAAGGAAGGCGGTCTCGACCCGGCCAAGGTCAACCCGAACGGCGGCGCGATCGCTCTCGGACATCCGCTGGGCTGCACCGGCGCCAAGCTGACGGCCACCGTGATTCGCGAACTCAAGCGCCGGAATGGCCGCTTCGGACTGGTGACGATGTGCGTGGGCGGCGGCATGGGCGCAGCGGGGATCTTCGAAAACATCTCTTAACCACAGAGGACACAGAGGAAGACATTTCTACATCGGATGTGGCGGCGATATGGGCACACCCACACCTCCCGCAATGCGAGGCTATCACTTCACCCAAAGTCGCGGCTAGAATACCGCCATATGCCGGTACACACACTGACCGCCGTCCTGCACCGAGAAGGCAGCGTCTACGTCGCCGAGTGCCCAGAAGTAGGCACCGTCAGCCAGGGCGCCACCGTCGAAGATGCTGTAGCCAATCTGAAGGAAGCCACGGAGCTGTACCTGGAGGAATTTCCCTTGCCCGACGTCGGTCATCCGGTGATGACTACGTTCGAGGCAAAGTATGCCTAAGCTGCCGCAGGTCTCCGGCGCGGAAGCGATACGCGCACTCGAGCGCCTGGGGTTTGTTCGGGTCCGACAGCGAGGCAGTCACGTCATTCTGAAGAAGCGGGCCCCTGCTGGCGACGTTGG
>DATNJE010000188.1:0-2510 GCA_035604095.1 Terriglobales bacterium | reverse complement strand
AGCCGGCCGGAAGCCGCGGCACGCGCGGAAAAAGGACGCTTCGAACGCGGTGAGTGGGATGGCGCCATCGCCAATCTTCCCAACTATCTCTACGACGAGAACACCCCGCGCCTGCTGGCGACGCCGCGCTGGTCGGCGTACATCAAGATCGCCGAGGGCTGCGACCATCCCTGCTCGTTCTGCATCATCCCGCAACTGCGGGGCAGGTTCCGTTCGCGGCGTTTCGAGTCGGTGGTGGCCGAGGCGGAGCGGCTGGCGCGAAGCGGCGTACGCGAGATCACCCTCATCGGCCAGGACACCACCTGCTACGGCGAGGATCTCGGCCTGAAAGACGCCCTGCCGCTGCTGCTCGAAAGGCTGGCGCTCATCGAAGAGCTGCGCTGGGTACGCTTTCTCTACGCCTATCCCAACAAGATCAATGAGCGGCTGCTGAAAACGCTCGCCCGCTACGACAAAATCTGCTCCTACATCGACGTTCCCTTGCAGCACGCGTCGGCTGCGGTGCTGAAGCGCATGAAGCGCGGCGGCGGGCATGAGGTCTTCCTGCGCTCCATCGAGAAGATGCGCCGCATCATCCCCGGCCTGACCCTGCGAACGTCGTTCATCGCCGGCTTCCCCGGAGAGGAAGAGCGCGATTTCGACGAGCTTTGCCAGTTCGTGCGCGCCGCCGAGTTCGACTGGCTGGGCGTCTTCGGCTACTCCGACGAGGCGGGCGCCAACAGCTACGCGCTTGGCGGCAAGCTGCCACACACGGAGGTCGAGAGCCGGCGCCGCAAGCTGATGCAGATCCAAAAGCAGATCAGCCGGCGCAAGAAGAAAGCGCTGGTCGGCCACAGATTTGACGTACTGCTTGAGGGAGCGTCGGCGGAGACCGATTTGCTGTGGGAAGGCCGCACCGAGATGCACGCTCCGGAGATCGACGGCAAAGTTTTCGTCAGCGATTTCGGCGACCACGCCGAGGTGCGGCCCGGCGAGTTCCACCGCTGCGAAGTGACCGAGGCGCACGATTACGACCTGGTGGTAAAGCTGGTTTAGCCACGGATCCTTGCCTTTGTTTTACCGCCGAGACGCCGAGTACGCCGAGAATACAATTGCAAAAACCTCGGCGACCTTGGCGTCTCGGCGGTTATAGGAAATCCGCGTTGATCCGCGTGCATCCGCGGCGAAATAGAAGTTCGATGGCGAAGCGTAAACGCGTTCTCAGCCTGCGCTGCCCCACCTGCAAGAAGCTGGTGCTGTGCTCGGAAGCCGAGTTTCCCTTCTGCTCGGAGCGCTGCCGGCTGATCGACCTGGGCAAGTGGGCGAGCGACGGGTACGTGGTCTCGACCCCAATCTTCGATCCCGACGAACTGGAGCACCGTCACGGCGAGAAGCCCGAGGGAGGCGCCGATTCCGGAAAACCCGATCACCAACGGAGCTGACGACCCCAGCCTTGCAGAAACAGCCCGCCCGGAACGCACCATGTGGGCGTGGGCGGTGGGAACGCTGGTGGGAGTGGGCTTTTGGCGTCCAGGCTCCGGGACCTGGGCGTCGGCCATCACCGCGGGCGCGTGGTGGGCCGGCGCGCACTTTCTCATCCCAGTCCGCTTCCAATGGATCGTCGCTACCGCCCTGGTGTGGGCAGTTCTGATCATCGGTATCCCGGCGGCCGGGATCGTGGCGCGCGAGTGCGAGCAGGAGGACCCCTCGCACGTGGTGATCGACGAGGTGGCCGGGCAGTTGATTGCGCTGCTCGCGGTTCCTCTGCGCTGGCAATCGGTGATTCTCAGCTTTATACTTTTCCGGGTTTTCGACATTTGGAAGCCGCCGCCGCTGCGCCGCCTGGAACGGATCGAGGGCGGCGCCGGCATCGTGCTCGACGACGTGGGCGCCGGCCTGTACGCGCTGGCCATTGTCCAGGCGCTGGTATATTGGCGCGTCCTGGGCTGAGTCCGCGCCAGGGCATCGGCCGCGCATTTAGAGTTGCTCGATATGGGAATCTCGGATCGCTTGTTGGGAAAGAAGAACGTCAACGGCAAGCCGCACATCGAGGCGGTGGTGCCGGCCGCGGCTCTGCCTGGCGGCGAGGTGCGGATCATCGGCAGCGGGCTGAAGCCGCCGGAGCTGCGCCGCCCGCGGGTGCAGTTCGGCGAGGTGGAAGGCGCGGTGGTCATTGCGGCCGACGATTTTGTGATCGCCCGCGTACCCGATGGCGCCGTCACCGGCCCGGTCGTGGTCTCGACCAACGGTTCGGTGTCGAATGGGCACGAGGTCCGAGTCGCGGCGCCCATCGCCGAGAACCTGCACCCGGTGGCGAACCCCGCGCTGGATCCGGAAGGCAACATCTACGTCACGTTTTCCGGCAACCGCGGGCAGAAAGTCCCGGTCTCTATCTATAAGATCGACACCAACTACCAGGTGAAGCCGTTCCTCTCCGACATGATGAACGCCACCGGCTTAGCCTTCGACCGTGCCGGCCAGCTCTACGTTTCCTCGCGGCACGACGGCACCGTGTACAAAGTGGCGCCCAA
>DATNJE010000187.1:0-4276 GCA_035604095.1 Terriglobales bacterium | reverse complement strand
AACACTGCCCAGGGGCCGTAGCGCCAGCGTGGGTCGATCTTCCGCAGCTTCGCGCGTGCCGGCAACGATGCCATGCCTTCTTCAATTCCCCCGAAGAAGCATGCATAGCTGCACCAGCCTTTGCCGATCACCAGCGTAATTGCCAGCCACAAGCCCGCCATGGCTGCCATGCCCGCGCCCGACATGCCTCCAGCGGGCAAGATTGAACCGGGGAACACCAGCGTTTTCGTGAACGCCGCCGGCAAGATGAGAAGTGGAATGGGCAGATAGCAGAAGGGTGTCCTTCCCGCAATCATCTCCTCGATCGGGATACCCATCGTTCCCCGCATCGCGATGACAGTGTGGATGAAGCCCACCGGGAACAGAATTCCCAGCGCCACGAAGAACGAGCGGCGCCATCGATATGTGCTCCGGGTCCGCATCATCATGAAGAACAACGCAATCATAAAAACTGCAGTAATCAGGCTGGCGATCTGCAGCGATCGATTCGAGTGCCGTTGCGGATTCGCGAACATGAGCAGCGACCAGAGTGCAATCGGCAAGGTCAGCAGTAGGGATCGGCCTAGAGTCCGTGGCGCCATCTCACCGGGCTTCAAGATTTGCGCCTTAGTAGCCATAGACCTTTCTCCCGAGCAGCATGGCCAATCCCAGACAGCCGTAATAGAGGGCGATGAGCACCATCGCCATCCGTGCGACTGTGGTCACGGCTTCGTTGCGCGCTACGCAACCCAGACCCACGAAGGGCACAAACCAGACGGAAGTTCCGGCAAAAAACACCGCAAAGAAGAGAAGAGCCGCAGCCACACTACCCAACTCAGCCGCCCTTACACCAGCGGCCACAAAGGGAGGGCAGAGACTCAAGCCCGTCAGGAAGCCTAACGCTGCCGCACCCGATACGCCGCGTTTTCCGCTCACACCGATGCTCACCAGTTCTGAACCCGAACACGACTGGGCACAAGCGTGCCCGGCCGAGTATGCGTACCAGAGCAGCACGCCAGCGAGCAACACGTGAATTACGCCAAACAGAAACATGCGCGGCCCTGCCGGAAGCGATACTAGAGCGCCAAGTTCCCATGCCACCGCGGCAAACAGCAGGTATCCGAGAAGGCGCGCTCCCAGAAAGGTAGAGAGGTAGCGGGTGTTCAGTCGTAAACCCGCCCGCTCCGCAAGCAAAGAAGGAACCACTACAGGTCCACAAGAAGCCATGCAGGCAGGTCCGGACGCCAGCCCCAAGACCAATGCCTCGCCGAATATGAAAGATCCGGCCACAACTGGAAACCTAGCATTGCTTAGTTCCCCTGTCTGTGACGGTGAGCACTTTGGTCGGCACTTTGGCCAAGGAGAGGTCTCATCGTATGAAAGGTGCCAGCCACGTCTAAGCTCAGCCCAGCAGGTGCAAAAATCCGGGGTTGCGGAAGCCGGGAAAGACGCGCTCCGGCCGCGGATTACCCAGTTGCCGCGCCACTGCCTCGGCCATCACCTGGCGGAAGTCCGTGGTCAGCGCCAGGTCGCGCTGTTCATAAAGTTGTTCATTGGCCAGCCCTGGCCAGCGCCCGTACACTTTACCGCCGCGCACCGCGCCGCCCATTACGAACATCACGTTGGCGTGACCGTGGTCGGTGCCGCGGGTTCCGTTCTCCCGCGCGGTGCGGCCAAATTCGCTCATCGTTACCACCACGGTTTCTGCCGCCAGCGCTCCCAGATCTTGCCAGAAGGCGGCCAGCGAGCCGCTGAACTCCTTCAGCAGCCTTCCCAGCTGTCCCTCGCTTGCGCCTTCGTTCACATGATGATCCCAGCCCCCGATGTCGGTGAACGCCACTTGCACGCCAAGGTTTGCTTTCACCAGTTGCGCCGTCTGCTTCAGCGCGTCTCCAAATCGCCCCTTCGGATAAACCACTCCGGCCGCCGGACGATACTTCGCCGGGTCGGCGGCCTTCAGCATCTTCACCGCGTCAAAAGTTTCCTGCGCCGTGCCGTGCAGCACTGCATCCACGCTCGCGGCGTACATGGACTCAAAAGTATTCGCCAGGGGTTGCGCCTGCGGATTGCGCGGCGCCACGCCAAAGTCATTCACGTTGCCCACGGCGAGCGCCGGAGCCTGTCCGCTCAACATTCGTGGCAGGGCCGTGCCCAGCGCCACGGCGCGGAACGCCGCGTCTCTCTGCGGATCGCCGGTGGCCACCAGCGCGCGATTCAGCCATCCATCCTCGGTGCTCTTCAGTCCTGGCGTGCCGCTTTCCATGAAGTCCTGCGCGTCAAAGTGCGAGCGCGTCGGGTCGGGCGATCCGGCAGCGTGCACAATCGCAAGCTGCCTGGCATCCCACAAGGGTTTCAATGCGCTCATCGCAGGATGCAGCCCGAAGAATCCGTCGAGGTCGATCACGTCTCGCTGGGGAATCGCAATCGTCGGACGCATCGCGTAGTATTCCGCCTCGCCGTGCGGCACCACGATGTTCAGCCCGTCTGCCGCGCCGCGCTGGAAGATCACCACCAGCCGCCGGTGTGGCTGTGCCGCGTCGGCGGCCATCGCCGCGCGCGCCAGGAACCCCGGCACCGCCGCCATGCCCACCACGCTCATGGCTCCGCCCTTCAAGAAAACTCGCCGCGTGATTCCCATCGCCTGTCTCCTAACGCCGTTGAAATTCCGGCGAGCCCAGAATCAGTCCAGCCACCGCGCCCTGGTTTACCGGCTTCGGCGGGTCGTCCAGCTTGCGCCCGGTCACCAGCGGATCGCTCAACTTTTTAGCAATCGTCTCGTGCGTCTGCGCCGAGACCGCTCCGGCCAGCAGCGCGTGTTCCAGCGTGCGCTGCACCTCTTCAGCCTGAGTTTCGGCCTGGGCTTCGGGGTTGGTGCCGTTAGCCGCCAGCTTCGCGGCGTCCATCTTCACTCCCGCCAGCTTGCCCGTGCCCAGCCTCAGCGCAAAGTTCATCCGGTTGAGCAACGCCCCGGAGTTCACCCAGCTTTCCGCATGCATCGAGTATCCCGTCGGCGGCTGTGCCCCGTAGAGCGGCATTCCCATGCGGTTCAGCGCATCGCTCACGCTCTGAGTACGCGTCAGCTCGGCGTCCGTCGCCCGCAGCGCCGATACCGTAAACTCCAGCGGCGTCTTCACCTTGGCGCGATACTGCTTGACGTCCCAGAACTCCGGCGCGCCAAGCATGGTGCCGAGCACCGCCTTGATGTCTCCATCGTGTTCGAGAAACGTCCTAGCCATCGCATCCACCAACGCCGGAGGCGGTGTGTCGCTGACAAAGCGCTGCGCCAGTTTGGTGGAGATGAAGCGCGCTGTGGCCGGCTCATGCGCCAGCATCTCCAGCGCGGCTTCACCCTCGCGTCGCCCGCCCTCGTGAAAGACCCGCCCCAGCACTCTCTTGTCTCCCGGCTCATGCCTCGGTTCGCGGAAGACGAAGCCTCCGCCCTGCCTTGGCTCTTCCAGCGTCCACCCGGTCAGCACCCGCGCTAACTCGGTCACATCCTTCTGCGTGTAGCCGCCGTTCACGCCCAGGGTGTGCAGCTCCATGACCTCGCGCGCATAGTTTTCGTTGAGGCCCGGCGATGGCTTGCCGTTATTCTTGGCGCGCGCGGCGGCCTGCGAGTTGGGACCCACGCTCTGCCAGTTGTCCAGGTACCACAGCATCGCCGGACTCTTTGCCGTGGCCAGCAGCAGGTCGCTGAACTTTCCCAGCGCCCGTGGGCGAATCACGTCCCGCTCATACGCCGTCACCAGATACCGCTCCGCGCCCTTGCCGATAAACACATTGAAGTGATTGAACCAGAAGTCGGTCATCACCTCCTGCAGTTGCCGCTCGCTATAGGTCGCGCGCAGCAGCTTGCCCTGCAGCAGTTCGCCGTTCACCACCGCCACCGGATTTTCCAGCGAGAGCAGCAGTTCCTTCTGTTGCGGAGTCATATCGGAGGTCAGCTTGTCGCGGTCGTCCTGCGAGAGCGCCCGCCAGAAGCCGCGCTGCTCGTCCGCGTCCATCGCCGCCAGGTTTTGCGTGCGCGACTCCGGAGCCATCTCCATGAGATCCAGCGCCCGCGAGCGCGCGTGGTCTCGAGCCCCCTGCCGCTTCTCCTTCATCTCCTGCGAAAGGTCGTCCGCCGGGCTCATTTCCAGCAAGTCCGCATTCTCCACGGCCTTCGCGTTTTTCTTTGCCTGCTTGTCGTTAAAGCGCGCCACCCCCGCCGTGTAAACCGCCTTTAGCTGCGGATCTTTCGGCATCGGCATCTTTCCATCCGCCACCGCCCGCAGCACCTGCTCCGGAGGAAAGTTCT
>DATNJE010000186.1:0-7363 GCA_035604095.1 Terriglobales bacterium | reverse complement strand
CGCTCACTTCGAGGAAGTCGCGGCGGCTGATGGCTGGCGCGCTCATGACTTCCCTCGGCTGGCGGCGCGGTGCACAGCGCGTCGTATCCGCTGGTAGGTTCCGCAGCGGCAGATGTGCTGGCCGAGCACTTCGTCAATCTCGGCGTCGGTGGGCTTCGCCTTGCTCGCGAGCAGTGCAGCCGCCGACATGATCATGCCCGCCTGGCAGTACCCACATTGCGGCACTTGCTCTGCCAGCCACGCTTGCTGCACGGGATGGCGGCCGTCTAGCGAGAGGCCCTCAATGGTGGTTATCTTTTTCTCGCCAACACTGGAGAGGGGCGTGACGCAGGAACGAGTCGCGGCGCCGTCCAAATGCACTGTGCAGGAGCCGCACAGCGCCGCCCCACAGCCGAACTTGGTGCCCGTCAGGTGCAGCAGGTCGCGCAGGGCCCACAGCAGCGGCATGTCCGGGTCGGCCTCGACGGTGCGGGGCTGCCCGTTGACGGTGAGGGTGAATGTCGCCATCTGGTGCTTCGACGGTTGGAAGCCGACAATGTTAGCTCAGGTTCGCTGTGTGCTGACTGCTGAGTGCCTGGCTAGAACAAGGTAAAATCTCAGGCCCGAGGAGCCCCATGCCTGACCAGAACAGCAACGGGTCCAGCGACCACGTTTTTGGTTTCCACACCCGCGCGTTGCACGCGGGACAGCGCCCGGATTCCGCCACCGGCTCGCGCGCCGTGCCTATCTACCAGACCACCTCCTACGTCTTCGACGACACCGAGCACGCCGCCGCGCTGTTCAACCTGCAGCGCTTCGGCAACATTTATACGCGCATCATGAACCCCACCACCGCCGTCCTCGAGGAGCGCATGGCCGCGCTTGAGCGTGGAGTGGGAGCGCTGGCGGTGGGCAGCGGCCAGGCGGCGCAGTTCATCGCCATTAGCAGCCTGCTGCAGCAGGGCGACGAGATGGTCGCTGCCAGCACCCTCTACGGCGGAACCTACACGCAATTCGACGTGAGCTTCCGGCGGCTGGGCATCAATACCATCTTTGTCGATCCCGACAGCCCCGAGAATTTCCGCCGCGCCATCACTCCCCGCACGCGCCTACTCTATGCCGAGACCATCGCCAACCCGCGCATGAACGTGCTGGACATTGCGGCGGTGGCCGCGATCGCGCATCAGGCCGGACTTCCGCTGGTGATCGACAACACCTTCGCCTCGCCCTACCTGTGCCGGCCCATCGAGCACGGCGCCGACATCGTGCTGCACTCGGCGACCAAATTCATCGGCGGGCACGGCACCTCGATCGGCGGGGTGATTGTCGATAGCGGTCGCTTCCCCTGGGACCAGGGCGCGTTCCCGCAGCTCCTCGAACCCAGCAAGGGCTACCACGGCATTCGGTTCTACGAGACCTTCGGCGATTTTGCTTTCATCATGAAGGCGCGCGTCGAGGGCCTGCGCGATTTCGGGCCGGCGCTGAGCCCGTTCAATTCCTTCCTCTTTCTTCAAGGGCTGGAGACGCTGGGCCTGCGCATGGAGCGCCACACCGAAAACGCGCTGGCGGCAGCGCGCTTCCTGGCCGAGCACCCGGCGGTCGCCTGGGTCAAACATCCCGGCCTGGAGTCGAGTCCGTATCACAAGCTGGCTGAGCGCTATCTGCCGCTGGGCTGCGGAGCCATCTTCACCTTCGGCATTCGCGGAGGCATGGAGGCCGGCCGGAAATTTATCGAGTCGCTGCAGATGTTTTCCCACCTCGCCAACGTGGGCGACGCCAAGAGTCTGGTGATTCATCCCGCGTCCACCACTCACCAGCAGCTCAGCGACGCGGAAAAGATCGCCTGCGGGGTGGGCGACGACATGATCCGGCTCTCGATCGGCCTCGAGGATATTGAGGACATCATCTGGGACCTCGACCAGGCGTTGCACGCTTCGCAGCATGCCGGCGTGCGGAGCCGGACCGGAGTACACGCATGAACACCAAAACCGCCGACGCATGCAGGTTTGCACCCGCTGACGGCGTAGCCGGCAACTCGCCGGTGAACCGCAGCCGCTTCGCCACCACCGCGCTCGACCGCCTGCGGATTCTGGAGCGCTATAAACGGGTCGCGATGGTCGGCCTGTCGGCGAATCCGTTCCGCCCCAGCCACTTCGCGGCCATCTATCTCACTTCCGAAGGCTACGACGTGATTCCCGTGAACCCGCGCGAGAAGCAGATCCTGGGCAAGCCCTGTTATGCCACCTTGCGCGACATCCCCGGACCCATTGAAGTGGTGGATATCTTCCGGGAGCCTTCAGCCGTGCCGGCCATCGTGGAGGAGGCCATTGCCCTGGGCGCCAGGGTGATCTGGATGCAGCTCGGGGTGATCCACGAAGCTGCCGCGGAGCGGGCGCGGCAGGCCGGCCTGGAAGTAGTGATGGACCGCTGCATGAAGATCGAGCACGCGCGCTTCTTTGGCGGGCTCAGCACCATCGGGCTGAATACGGGCGTGATCTCGGCGCAGCGCCGGCGTGCGAAGCCCTAGTGAGCTTCCGGGCTCGGCGGCTTGGTTTCCTGGGCTGGAGGCTTGGTCTCCTGGACCGACGGCTTGGCTTCCAGGGCCGTCGGCTTAGTCTCCGGCTTGTCATCGGAAAAGCCGCTCTTGAAGGACCTGATCCCCTCGCCCAGGCCTTTGCCGATCTCTCCCAGTCTTTTCGGACCGAACACCAGCAGGGCAATCACGAAGATCACCAGCAGGTGCATCGGCTGAAACAGTCCCTCGAACATGCCAACCTCCGCAACATATTGTAGTCCACATTTGCTTCCTGAACTCTGCGTAAGTGGCCGAGGGAGTGTACACTGGCCGCGCGGAGAATGGTCAGCTTCTACCAGCAAAACCGCAGATCTTAAACACGAAAGGAATGGATCCCCCATGCCACAAACTCTGTTAGGAAGAAAAATCGAGCGCATCGGCAAGAGAGCGTTGCCTGGTTTTCTCACTTGCATAGCCGTGATCCTGTTGATTCTGCCCGCTTGGGGCGCCAACGAGGAGAAAGACGAAGAAACATTCCAGAAGGCCGCTGCCGTGCTACAGGAAATGCTCAACGACAACAACGTCCCGGTGGGCTTGGTGGCCAAGGCTAATTGCGTCATGGTTTTGCCCAACGTGAAGAAGTTCGGCGTGGGCATTGGCGGAAGTGGCGGCCGGGGCCCGATGACTTGCCGCGGCGGCGAGCATTTCCACGGCAAGTGGTCAGCGCCCGCCATGTTCAGCGTTAGCGGCGTCAGTGCTGGTCTGCAGGTGGGCGGCTCGTCCAGCGATTTCGTCCTCCTGATCATGTCGGATAAGGGTCTGGAAGCCATCCTGAAGGGCAAGACCAAGTTGGGAAGTGACGCCACCGCGGCGGCGGGTCCGAGTGGGGCCACCGCGAGTTCCGTGGGCGAGGCCGACGTATTGACCTACGGGAAGGCCAAGGGGTTGTTTGCCGGCGTGTCCCTGGGAAGCGCCACGCTGGAGCCGGACCATGACGCCAACAAGCGCCTCTATGGTAAAGCCATCAGCGCCCGTGAAATCGTGCGCGGGCACGAAGTTTCGACACCGCCCGGGGGAGAGCCCCTGGTCTCGTTGCTCAACAGCAAGGCCGCAAAGCGCGGCGACTGAGGACAGCAGGGGGCAGGAGGCAGGGAGCAGGGAGCAGTATCTCCTGCTTCCTGCCTGCTTCCTGCTTCCATCAGCGGCGAATCGGCCAGCCTTATAATCCTTCCACCGTGAATCCTGTCCTGAACCCCGTCGAGACCCGCATCCTGGGCGCGCTGATCGAAAAGGACATCACCACTCCCGAGTACTATCCGCTGTCGCTGAACGCTCTCCTCAACGCCTGCAACCAGAAATCGAATCGCGATCCGGTCATGAACCTCGGCGAGAACGCAGTGCGGGACGCCTTACTCGCCCTGAATGAAAAGGGACTGGCCGGCCCCGTCAGCAGCGCCGACAGCCGCGTGCCCAAGTACGAGCACCGGCTGCAGGAGGCGTTCAACCTTCCGCGCGCCGAGACGGCGGTGCTGTGCGTTTTGCTGCTGCGGGGGCCGCAGACCCCCGGCGAACTGCGCGGCCGTACCGAGCGCATGCATCGCTTCGAGGAATTATCCGACGTGCACTCGGCGTTGCAGCGCCTGATCCAGCGTGAGCCGCCGCTGGTCCGGATGCTCGCCCGGCAGCCCGGCACCAAGGAGACGCGCTACCTTCACCTGCTGTCCGGCGACGTGGAGACGGCCGAGCTGCCGGTGCAGGAGCCTGCCGCCGCCTCTGCCGATGGCGAGCGGATCGCGCGCTTGGAGAGCGAAGTCGGGAGCCTCAAGGCGGAGATCGCCGAACTGAGAAACGATTTCCGGGAGTTCCAAAAAAAGTTCGACTAGAATCGCGGCGTGAGCCTACGATGAACCCTCCCGCAACGCTTCTGGATTTGTTGCAACTGGCGCCTGGCAACCGGACCGCCATCATCGTCCCGGAACTCAACCTGCGCATCACCTACGATGCGCTGCGGCAGCAGGTTCTGGCGATGGCCGATATTCTGGCGGTGGGCGGCGCGCACGGCCGCAGGCGCGTGGCCACCGTTCTGCCCAATGGCCTGCCGGCCTTGGTCACCTTCCTGGCCGGAGCCATCGCCGGCACCGCCGCGCCGCTCAATCCCGCCTATCCCTACGAGGAATTCTTTTTCTTCCTGGGAGACACCGCCGCGGACGTCCTGCTCTGCCCGCCGCATGGCGCGGAGCAGGCGCGCAGCGCCGCCGCCGACCGTGGTATCCCCGCGCTCACGGTCGAGATGGACACCGAGGGCACGGTCCACCTGGTGGAGCCTCGCCGGCGCAACGCCGCGGAAACGCCCGCGCCCGAGCAGGTGGCGCTGATCCTGCACACCAGCGGCAGCACCGGACGTCCCAAGCGGGTACCGCTGCAGCACGCCAACCTGGCCATCTCCGCCACCAACGTCGCCAACACCTACTCGCTCTCGCCCGACGATGTGTCCCTGTGCATCATGCCGATGTTCCACATTCACGGGTTGGTGGCATCGACCCTGGCGGTGCTGGTTTCCGGCGGGACGGTGGTGATCCCCACGAAATTCAGCCCGCTGCCCTTCTGGCGCACCGTGCACGAAAATCGCGTGACCTGGTATTCGGGAGTGCCCACCATGCACCAGCTTTTGCTGGCGCGCGCCCACGGCCACAAACATCAGGCCGGAACCCTGCGCTTCATCCGCTCGGCCAGCGCGCCGATGCCGCCGGAGATCATGCACAAGATGGAGGAGCTGTTCGGCGTGCCCCTGGTCGAAGCCTACGGGATGACGGAAGCTTCCCACCAGATGTCGTCGAATCCTCTGCCGCCGCAGCATCGCAAGCCGGGTTCGGTGGGGCCGGCCAGCGGCATTCAGATCAGCATCATGGACGCCGACGGCAAGCATCTCCCCGCCGGAGAACGCGGCGAGGTGGTCATTCAGGGGCCGAGCGTGTTCGGCGGATACGAGAACAACCGCGAGGCCAACGACGCTTCCTTTGTGAGCGGATGGTTTCGCACCGGCGACCAGGGAGTACTGGATGCAGATAACTACCTGCACCTCACCGGCCGGATCAAGGACCTCATCATCCGCGGCGGCGACAACGTTGCGCCCCGCGAGGTGGACGAAGTGCTGCTGTCGCACCCCGCGGTGGCCGATGCCGTCACCTTCGGCATGCCGCATCCGGTGCTGGGCGAGGAAGTGGCGGCCGCGGTAGTCCTGCACCAAGCCGGAGGAGCCCACGAATCCGAGCTGCTCAAGCACTGCCGCGAGCGCCTGGCGGAATACAAGTGTCCGAAAAAAGTGTTCATCGTGCACAGCATCCCCCTGACCGCTACGGGAAAGATCCGGCGCCAGCAGGTGGCGTCCGCCATCCTGGACGGCCAAACATGAAGCCGAGGTTCCTGATCGTCGGCGCCGGCGCCATCGGGGCCTACATCGGGGCGCGCATGGCGCGCGCGGGATTGGACGTCACCCTGTTTGCCCGCGGCCCGCACCTACGCGCGATGCAGGAGCACGGCGTGCGCGTGCGCAGTGTGGACGGGGACTTCGAGGCGCGGCCCCGGATCGCCGGCGCGCTCGCGGACGTGGGCCCGGTGGACGTGGTCTTCCTGGGCGTGAAGGCGCACAGCCTGCCGCAACTGGCCCCGCAGCTCCATCCTGTCCTGGGTCCGGAGACGACCGTGGTCAGCACGCAGAACGGCGTGCCCTGGTGGTTCTTCCAGGGATTCCGCGGCCCGGGCGAGGGCATCCGCCTGGAGCGGGTCGATCCCGGAGGCGTGATCTCCGCCGCCATCGAACCCCGCCGGGTGGTGGGCTCGATCGTCTATTTTTCCACCGAGATCATCGAGCCAGGAGTGGTCCTGCACACCGAAGGCAATCGCATCTCGCTGGGCGAGCCGGACGGCACGCGCTCCCCGCGCTCGCGCGGTATCGCCGATGCCCTGATCGCCTCCGGCTTGCGCTGCCCGGTCACCACCCACATCCGCAACGAAATCTGGGTGAAGATCCTGGGCAATGTGGCTTTCAACCCCATCAGCGCGCTGACCCGGGCCACACTGGTCCAGATGGTGCGCGATCCCGAGGTGGCGGCGCTGGCCCGCAACATCATGCAGGAAGCCGTGGCCGTGGCCGAGCGCCTGGGCCTGGAGCTGCCGGTCTCGATCGAACAGCGCATGGCGGGAGCGGGAAAAGTCGGCGAGCACAAGACCTCGATGCTGCAGGATCTCGAAGCCGGACGTCCGCTCGAACTCGAGGCCGTGGTGGGAGCGGTGGTGGAATTGGGTGAGCGGCTGGGACTGCCCATGCCCCACACGCGAACCGTGTACGCGTGCGCCAAGCTGCTGGCGCAAGGGCGGGATGGGGGTCCTGCCAGCGGGGCCTAACGCGTCCGCATTCACCGAGTGATGCCGGAGTGCCGTCGCAGGGCTTAGGTTCTCAACCTCAACTGGCACCACTATAAAGCGAGGGGGCACTTTATGAAGGATGACCAACAAAAGCCTTGGATAACTTCGAAGTATGCGACTGCGTTATTTCTGATCGCGGCCTGGGTAACAGCGATCTCGTTCATTGCAGTTGCGACTCTTACTACGATGGACGTTGCACAAGCGCTTGATGTAGAAGACTGGCATGTTGGTATACGTACATTCTGGATTGTGTTTTGTCTTCTGGCCACATCCATCGTTTTGCAATTGTATCTGTGGCTTGGGTGGTGCCCCAGACAAGCTCTCAGACAGACACCTTCACTCCCGAATACGGATGCGATCAACCTCGACCACGAGCAGTTTCCCCTCGTAATGCTCCATCGTGAGGTGCAGCTCCAGGTAAAGCGTCAGACGGGCCAACAGTTG
>DATNJE010000185.1:0-3372 GCA_035604095.1 Terriglobales bacterium | reverse complement strand
TGCAGCTCTTCGCCACGGAAGGTCTGGCGAAAATATTCGATGACCGGCGTCAGATCGCATAACAGGCGGACATCGCCGGCCGGTTGGTTCTGCGCGATTGCTGCTGAAGCCATAGAATTCCTCCCCCGACAACCTGGTTTTCTCCGGCGCCGCGGCGTGTGGGGACGAACCGCACGGCGCCTCCGCTTCCAAAGCATGGCAGACATTTCACTCCGCTTTTGTTACGGGGAAATGAAAATCAGGTGAATTTTCCGAGCCCGGGCGGGGCCGCTGCTGGCGGTGGTTTGCCATGCGTTTCCGCACCGTGCCCACGGCGCGGACCCGATGTTTCTTTCCGCGCTGTTGAGTGAGACGGATTCCCAAGCGGCCGGTTTACAAGAGAAGGATTCCGATGGATTAGTCCAAAGAGATTAGGCTATTTGACCTACTGCCAATGGCGCCCGCCATTCCGGCTAACCCGCCTGCGCTAACCCTTTGGCCTTAGGCAATGTCGGCGATTGTGCGCGCAGCCTTGACATGTTGAACTCTGTGACCCATATCAGCTTTCTGACAGGGATGTGGGTGCGCGCCCCGACAAACTATGTCTGTGCCTCTGGCGATCGTTCATCATGCCAATCAATTCCTCATCACTGAGGGATATGAGAATCGCCACGGCCTGGCCGCGACTCTGGGATCGGTGGAGGACAAGAGTGGCTTTGCCTGGATTCTGGAACTGCACCGCAGCCTGAAGATTCCCGTCAATCTGCACTTCAGCGGCACCCTGCTGGAAGCCATCGCCTGGCATCAGCCCGAGTTTCTTTCCCAGCTCCAGGGGCTGCACCGCGAGGGACTGCTCGAGCTGGTGGGGAGCTGCTACGGGCAGAACATCATGCGGTTCTTCGGCTACGAGCACAACCTGCGCCAGTTGAACGAACAACTGCTGTTGTACAAGATCCACCTGCACATCGACCCGGCGGAGGTAAAAGTATTCTGGCCTCCGGAGCGGGTGTGGGATACCGAGCGCATGGCGCCGGTGCTGACCGACCAGCGCCTGCTCAACCACGGCTACAAGCACCTGCTGGTGGATGACCGGCTGCTGCTGCCGGTGAATGGAACCCAGTCGCCGCGCCGCCGCTACGATCGCGAGCCGGGCTGGAAACCGGAGTTGTTCCAGGTGTGTCCCATCGAGCAGGGACACGGCCTGATGGCGCTGCCCATCGCCTTCAACCTGCGGCAGAACATGCCGCCGGCCAACGAAGAGCAGTGGCAGCAGGTACGCGGGCAGTTGCGCTGGCTCGCCGGACTCGGCCCCTCGGCCTCCGGCGATCCGATCGCCATCTACGGCGACGACCTGGAGAAGACCGCCGGGGTGGGCAGTTGGAACCCGCAGGGCATCGTGTATTACGAGAGCCTGCTGCGCTGGCTGGCGGACAACACCTGGGTGCGGCCGGTACGTTTGTCGGAGCACTGCGCCACCAGCCGTCCCGCGGCCCCGCGCAAGATCGAAACCGGCACCTTCATCGAGCTGGCCAATCACTTCGGCGCCGGAGAAGGCTACGAGCGCTGGTTCTTCGATCCCAAATGGAGCCGCTATCGCCAGTACTTCTCCTGGGCCGAGAACCGCGTGAACGAACTCTCGCTGCTGGGGGCGGACGAAAAACTGATCGACCTGGCGCAGAAGCACCTGATGGTCTCCAGTTGGGAAAGCGCCTGGCACACGCCGCGCGAGGGTGCGTTTGGCGATCCCGAATCCTCCGGGCATCCCAGCCCCTGGATCAAAGCCGTGGGCAGCCACAGCCGGCATGCGGCGGTGGTGGCCGAGGCGGCGTTCTGGATGCGCCACCGCGATGGCGCCGCCCACGCCTATCTCGAAGACATCGATGGCGACGGCGAGCAGGAACTCATCCTGAAGAATGACAAGCTGCTGGCCGTGTTCTCCCCGCGCTGGGGCGGACGGCTGGTGGCGCTGTTCAGCGTGGATGGAAAGTACGGCTCCATGGTCATCGGCAATCCCTCCGATGACTGGAACTGGTGCGAAGAGCTGAACCGCTACATGGAGGTTCCCGCCAACCATCCGGGAGCGCTCACCGACGTCGGCTTCGAGCACGACGCCTACGAAGCCAGCGTGCTGACCGCGGACGGTCCCCGCGTGGTGGCCGCGCTGCACAACCGCCAGGACCAGAGCCAGGCCCACGGCCTGCTGAAAGAACTCTGCCTGGTGAACGGCGAGAACGCGCTGCTGGTGGAGTACACCCTCCCCAGAGGGCTTCCCGCGCTGACGCTCGAATTCGGCTTGTCGCCGGACTATCTCAACCTACTGCGCCATGGCCGCCCCTTGCTCCGCGAATCCGTCAACGACGGAACCCGATCCTGGAGCGCCAACGGCACCTCGGTCTGGGTAAAGCCGGAAAGCGCCAGAAAGATCTTCTGGTCCCAACCCGCGGATCGTCAGCCCGGCCACGTCACCGTAAATCGCCTGGCAGTGGCCACCGGCAGATTCAAGATCCAGATCGGAGTGCAGACCTCATGAGCAGTGAACCACGGCCCGCTCAACCTCACCCGCCAGCCGCGGCGCCTAACCCGGCCGAGTCGGAAGTGTTGATCTCCATCTGGGAGCACCTGAACGGTTCCCTGGGCGGCGGGAAGCTGACCGTCGAGCACTGCCGCATCGAACCTCTGCCACGGCGTCCGGGCAGCCGGCACGTTTCCGCTTACCATCTGCTGGTTCACGATGAAGGCTCGGGACAGAAGCGCGTTCTGGCTCTGATCGCCAAGCGCGACACCACGCGCGGCGTGGGCAAGGCGGCCCGCGAGTATGCCGCCCTGAATTTCCTGTGGGATGAGGGGTTCGGCGGCGAGCAGCAGCTCAAGATCCCCAAGCCCTTCGATCTCTTACCCAATCAGAACTTGATCCTGCAGGAAAGCGCGTGCGGGACCAAGCTCACCGCCTCCATCGGCGGCGATAGCGCCGAATCCACTTCCCACTTCCGCATGTCCGGATTGTGGCTCGCCAAGTTGCACGGGATCAAATTGTCACCACCGGTTACCTGTTCCTACGATGCCGAACTCGCCTCCCTGGACTTGTTCGTCAGGGAGTTGAGCGGGGCCCTCCCACCGGCGCCACTTCCCCGGGTGCAGAAGCTGGCGGAAGCGATTGGCCAGCGGCTGGCCTCGTGCACGGACGTAACCGCGTCCCTGGTACATGGTGACTACCATCCCGAGCACATCTTCGTAGCCGACGACAGCATCACGGTAATCGACTTCGAGCGCTTTGGATGCGGGGATCCCGCGAAAGACGTGGGCTCGTTCCTGGCCCACACCCGCAGCAGCGGCTGCCTCGCGCGTAAGCCCCCACGAGTGGTTGACCAGGAGACTGGGGAGTTCCTGGCCAGT
>DATNJE010000184.1:0-3362 GCA_035604095.1 Terriglobales bacterium | reverse complement strand
GCGGGCGAGCGCGGAGAGCGGCTCGCGCAGGCGGCCGGCCGGCAGCAGGCGGTCGTGCGCGTCTTCGGCGGTGACCAGGACGATATCGAAATCGCGCGCCAGGGCGCGGTGCTGGAAGCCATCGTCGAGCAGGTGCAGGCGAGAGGGAAAGCGTTCCTCTGCCAGCCGTCCAGCGGCGAAGCGCTCCTCGCCCACGATCACCGGCACTTGCAGCTTGCGCGCGATCAGCAAGGGCTCGTCGCCGAAATCGCGGGAAGCTCCGCCGGGATCGACCACGGCGACCCCGCGGGTGTGGCGTCCGTAGCCGCGCGAGAGCACGTCGAAGGCGATGCCACGCTGCCTCAGCAGATCGCCCAGCAACAGGACGAACGGCGTCTTTCCCGATCCGCCAACGGACAAGTTTCCGACGCTGATTACCGGCCTCCCCAGGCGGCGGGACGGCAACACCCCGCGGCTGTAAAGGGCGTTGCGCGCGCCCACCGCCGCGCCGAAGAGCAGCGAAAGCGCGCTCATGGCGTGGTTTCCAGCGCGTTGGGCACGGCCTCACGCGCCTGCCGGTCGGCCAGCAGAGAAGCCAGCGCCGCAAGGGTGCGCTCGCTCCCGCCCCGCTGCTGGCGGACCACCTCGGCAGCTCGCCGGCCGAGTTCCTGACGAGCGCCGGCGTCGTTTAGCAGCCGCAGCAGCTCGCCGGCAAATCCTTCGGGGCTAATACGCCTCACCGCGCCCGCGCGCTCGAAGATGCCGATGATGTCGCGGAAATTCTCGGTGTGGGGCCCCACAAGAGTTGCAACTCCGTACTGCGCCGGCTCGAGGATGTTGTGTCCCCCGCGCGGCACCAGGCTGCCACCGACGAAGGCCACCGCTGCCAGCGAATACAGCGCCGCCAGTTCTCCGATGGTGTCGAGCAGGACTACGCCGCCGCTGAGCGATTCATCTCCGGCAAGCTGCGATCTCCGCCAGAACTTCAGACCTGAAGCGGTGATCAACTCGGCCACGGTGTCAAAGCGCTCCGGGCGTCGCGGCGCCAGGATGAGCACGGTGCGCGGATGCTTTGCGAGCACAGCACTGAAGGCCCGCAGCACAATGGGCTCTTCGCCTTCCGCCGTGCTTCCACACACCACCACGGCGGTTGCCGGTTCGAGGATTCGGCGCAGCATCTCCACTGCAGGCAGCAACTCCGGCGGCTGAACATCGAATTTCAAATTGCCCGCCACGCTGACCCGAGCCTCGGGCGCTCCGATGGCGACCAGGCGGCGCGCATCTTGATCGCTTTGGGCCAGAAACAGGTCGAGATCGCCCAGCACGTGCCGCCAGAGCGCCCGCAGCCGGAGATAGCGGGGCAGTGAGCGGTCGGAGACGCGGGCATTCACCACCGCGATGCGCGTTCCTCCGCGGCGCACCAGCCGGACGAAGTTGGGCCAGAATTCACTTTCTGCCAGTACCACCAGATCGGGCCGCAAAGCCCGCAGGTACGGTCGGATGGCAAAGGCGAAGTCCGCCGGATAGTAGAAGACGTTGTTCTCTCCGAAGCGCTCGCGCGCCAGTTTCTGGCCGGTTGCGGTGGTGGTCGAGACCACAACGCGGCGAGCGGGAAAGCGCGCGCGCAAGCCCGCCACCAGGCCGCTGACCGCCAGCACCTCGCCGACCGAAACGGCATGCACCCATATGCAGCCCTGAGCAGCGCCCAGCCGTGCCGGCACCCGTCCCAGGCGCTCGCCCAGCCCGGCACGATACTTCCCCTGCGCCAGCATGCGTGCGAGCCACCAGGGCGCGGTCAACGCGACCGCCAGGGCCAGCAGCGCGGAATACAGAAGATGCATCGAGGGCCATTGTAATCGGGAGATCGGGTGATCGGGTGATTGTCCAATTTGTCGTCTGCTGGATGAAACCTGCCACGCCGGGAGATAATCAAGCCTATGTGGTTACGTCCCCCAATGCGGGTCGTGATTGCCGTTGCTGCTGTTGCGATGTTCTTTGCGCCTAACGTGGCGGCCAAGGACGCGGGCTTCGTCCTGCCCAAGCCCGCGGACGCGAGGACCTATCCCGCGCACGACGCCAGTGAAAAGGAGAAGGTGGCGATCGCGGCCGATCCCTACGACCTCCCCGACAAGACGCAGGGGGTGTTTCGCATCAAGTACAAGGATGAAGATTTGCTGCCGGTGCTGCTCGTCATCACCAACGACGGCGGCGAGCCGGTCACGTTGACCGGGATGCAAGTGGAGTTGGTCACGCGCAAGCGGGAGAAAATCCAGCCCGCTACCGAGGAAGACATCTACCGCCGCATCGCGCGCCAGCCCATGAAAGGCGACCAGCCCTCGGCCAATCCCCTGCCTTTCCCGCGCAAGATCAAGACCAGCGTGAAAAAGGAAGAGCAGCAGGAGATCCAGGACTCGCGTTTCGCCGCCCAAGCCGTGGAGCCGCACGCGACCCGGGGCGGCTTCCTGTTCTTCGACGTCGAGGGAATCGATGATCCCCTGGCGGGCGCCCACATGTACGTCAGCGGTCTGCGCAACAGCCAGGGCCAGGAGCTGATCTTTTTTGACATCCCGCTCGAAAAGTATCTCGAACACGCGCCGGTGAAATAAGGTCCCTTACCTGCGCCGGGAATCTGCCGCAGTTATAATCGGCAATGATGGCCACCACGTCGGCAACCGCAGTGAGCGCGCGGGCCAGGTACGAACCCGTGATCGGGCTCGAGGTCCACGTGCAACTGCTGACCCGGAGCAAGATCTTCTGCTCGTGTTCGGCCGCCTTCGGAGCGCCGCCCAACAGCAACGTCTGCCCCGTTTGTCTCGGGCTTCCCGGCTCGTTGCCGGTGCTGAACCGTGAGGCAGTCGAGTTTGCGGTGCGCGCCGCCATGGCGCTGAACTGCGAGATTCGCGAGACCTCCATCTTCGCGCGTAAGAACTATTTTTATCCCGACCTGCCCAAGGGCTACCAGATCTCGCAGTACGACAAGCCGCTGGCCGAGCATGGCTGGATCGACATCAAGACGAACGGCGCGGCCAAACGGATCGGCATCACCCGCCTGCATCTCGAAGAAGACGCAGGCAAGAGCTTGCACGAGGGCTTCGCCGATTCCGCCGACAAGACCTATCTCGACCTGAACCGCTGTGGGGTGCCGCTGGCCGAGATCGTCAGCGAGCCCGAGATCGCTTCCCCCGACGAAGCCCACGAGTACCTGACGCGGCTGAAGGAGATCATCCTGTTTACCGGCGTGAGCGACTGCAACATGGAGGAAGGCTCGCTGCGCTGCGATGCCAATGTCAGCGTGCGGCCGCGGGGACAGAAGGAATTGGGCACGAAAACCGAAATCAAGAATGTCAATTCATTCCGCTTCATCCGCGAGGCGCTGGAGTATG
>DATNJE010000183.1:0-4148 GCA_035604095.1 Terriglobales bacterium | reverse complement strand
GGTTCTGTCATCTACCGGCGTTGGAGCATCCGACACCTGCAAGAAAACCCGGTCGTCTGGAGTTTGCTGGCGGCGTTCGCGCTGCTGCCTTTGCTCGGTGCCAACCCGGTTGCTCATCTGTCGCGGATTCCACGCCTGGTGCTCGGGGTCACTCCGTTCACCGGCCTGCTGGGCTTCATCACGCCCATGCTGGTGGATCGTTTTTCGGCTGGCAATCCGGCCAGAGCCGGAACGGCATATGCGACCAACGTGGTGGGATGCATCCTGGGACCTCTTCTTGCAGGGTTCGGATTGTTGCCGTTCCTCAGTGAGCGCTGGGCGCTGGTTGTGCTGACCCTGCCCTGGCTGATCGTCGGCCTGGCCCCGCTTCGTCCCGCAAGCAAGCCGAGTCGCCGTCTCAGAGTGGCCGTCGCGTCGTCCATGGCGCTGGCCGCGGTATTGATCGCCACCGGGAAAGGCTACGAGGAGCGATACCCAGGCGGCAGGGTGCTGCGCGATTCCACTGCCACTGTAATCGCCGTGGGCGACGACATGGACAAGGAACTGCTGGTCAACGGCTACGGCATGACGTCGCTGACCCCCATCACCAAGGTCATGGCGCATCTTCCGCTGGCTTTCCTCGATCGCCCGCCGGAAAACGCGCTCGTGATCTGCTTCGGCATGGGCACGACGTTCCGCGCGCTTCGCTCCTGGGGCATTCCGGTGACGGCCGTCGAACTGGTGCCCAGCGTGCCGCGTTTGTTTGACTACTACCACGCCGACGGTCTACAGGTTCTCGCGTCTCCGCTGTCGCATGTCGTCATCGACGATGGCCGGCGTTTTCTGGAGCGCACCCGTGAGCAATTTGATGTCATTACGATCGATCCCCCCCCGCCGGTGCAGGCGGCTGGATCGAGCCTGCTCTATTCCGAAGAGTTCTATCAGGCGGTGCGGCGGCGGCTGCGCGCCGGAGGGATCCTACAACAGTGGCTGCCCTCGGACTTTGCCGACCCGGAAGTCGTGACCGCCGTGGCTCGTTCTGCCGCCAATTCATTCCCCTACGTGCGCGCCTTCCAGGATGAATTCGGATTTCACCTGTTGTGCAGCGATCGGCCCATTCCAAGCCGGTCCGCACAGGAACTGGTCCAGCGCATGCCTGCCAGCGCCATCGCCGACTTGGTGGAATGGGATGAATCCGACCACGGGGCGGCGGCGGCCGCGTCCTCCAGGTTGACGACGCTGCTGCAGCAGGAAATCCCGATGGCTCGGCTGCTGGCCGCGGATCCTAAAGCCCCAGCCCTGAGTGACGACCACCCGGTGAACGAGTATTACGTGGTGCGGCGCTGGCTGCGTAATAAGAAGTCCCGGCTGCAGGACAGCTCCCCATTGGAAGAGGATTCTCCCTAGCAGTCTGCTGAAAAACTCCTTCCCGTGCCTGCTTTTGGGTGGCGCAGCGCTTCAAGCGCTGCGATAACTGGGTTAATATCAATGCCGGCTTTAGCCGCCGAGGTCGGACTGGTCGGCAGAAATTAATTCTTTCAGCGGCCTGCTAGGTTACAGCCAGGTTAAAACTTCTGCGTAAGCCTCCGGTTTGACCGGTTTTTCGCTAGTCTGAAGGGGCGCGTATCCCTTCTCCAGGCGCGCCTTTCTGTGCCACGTGGCCGGCCATTCCAAAACCAGAGCGCAACTGGGCGCGAAGAGGTCCACGGCCGCCCGGGCGAAGGTAGTCGAGTTGCGCGGGACCGAGTTGCGTAGAAACGATCTGCGCGGGAAAAAGAAGCCCGCGACCGTCAGGCTGATGATCGCTTTGTGCGCCGCCCTCGCCATGGTCACCGTTGCCCTGTACAGTCCGGTCGGGCGGCATCCGTTCATCGACTACGACGATCAGTCCTATGTCACCGGGAATCCGCACGTACAGGCCGGGCTAACCTGGGACACGGTCACCTGGGCAGTGACTTCGACCGAGGCCAGCAACTGGCATCCGGTCACATGGCTGTCGCACGCTGCCGATTGTGAGCTCTTCGGCCTGAACCCTTCCGGGCACCACTGGCACAGCGTGCTCATCCACGCCCTCAACATCATTCTCTTGTTCCTGCTGTTGCAGCGGGCGACGAGGGCTACGTGGCAGAGCCTGCTGGTCGCCGCGCTGTTCGCCCTGCACCCACTGAACGTGGAATCGGTGGCCTGGATCGCAGAGCGCAAGAACCTGCTCAGCACGACCTTCTTCTTCCTCGCGTTAGGCGCTTACGGATGGTATGCGCAGAAGCCGAGTGCACGCCGCTACGCCGCTGTAGCCGCGCTGTTTGTGCTGGGCCTGGCTTCGAAGCCGATGGTAATCACGCTGCCCTTCGTCCTTCTGCTGCTGGACTACTGGCCGCTGGGGCGAATTGAGGGTTGGACCCAGCCGTCCGAAACGTTCGCGGTTCCGCAAGCGCCGCCCGGACGACTCGTTCTGGAGAAACTGCCGCTGCTGGCGCTGTCCGCGGCAAGCGCCGTGGTCACGATTGTCGCGCAGAGTGTAGCCGAGGTTCCAGGTCAGGCTCTGCCGCTGGAGGTGCGGCTCCCGGCATCGCTCTACGCTTACGGCATGTATATCTGGAAAATGTTCTGGCCGCTGCACCTGGCGCTGATCTATCCCCACCCCGGACGCACCCTGGGATGGTGGAAGCCGCTGCTCGCCGGGTTGCTGATGATCGGGATCAGCATTGCGGTGTGGCGGCAGCGCAGACAGCGTCCCTATCTCGCCGTGGGCTGGCTGTGGTTTCTGGGAACGGCCGTGCCCATCATCGGGATCATGCAAGTGGGCGTGCAGGTTGTCGCCGACCGCTACGCGTACCTGCCGCTCATTGGAATTTTCGTGATGGTGGTCTGGGGCCTGTCTTCGCTCGCAGACGGTCTTCGCTTGGGCAGGCTGCCGCGAGCCGCCACAGCCGTTCTGGTCTTGGCCGCGCTCAGCTTTGCCACCTGGCGCCAGATCGGATATTGGCGAAGCACCATCGATCTCTGGAGCCACGCCGTGCAAGTAACCGAGAACAATTCCATGGCGGAGGAGTTTTTGTCGAACGCCTTGTTTACGGATGGACAATATGACGAAGCCATGACTCACTTGCGGCGCTATGCGGCGCTGGAACCGCTGGACCCGCTAGCGCACGTCAGAGTTGGAGCGGATTCCCAGGACCATGATCAGTATCCCGAGGCAATTCGAGAATACGAGACGGCGATTCGAGGTGCGGCGGTGCTCGCGAATTACGGCCGTCCGGGATTGGATTCTCGCATGCTCGCCATGACGTACGCCAACCTCGGCCTGATCTACCGCCAGATGGGGGACGAGACCGAAACCGCCGACAATGCCAGGAAGGCGCTGAGCACGGATAGCGAAGCCGTCGTCCAGATGGTGCAGGACCTCGGCCAGGCGGTCGCGGCGCACCCCAGTGCAGCCGGCTACGTGCGCCTGGGACTGCTTCTGACCCTGGTGGGCCATCCCGCAGAAGCGCAGCAAGCCTTTGCGAGGGCGCAGCAGGTCGATGCCGGCGTAGCGCTGCCGCCAGGCGTCGAGGTTGGATCCGTTCGTCGCTGAAATCGGCCTTGCTCTCCGGCGGGGAATTCTCATTGCCAGGCACGAAGTTACATGGAGCAAGCGCGGCATTCCTTCGTGTGACTTCGTGTCCTTCGTGGTTGATGAACACGCTCGGCACGATGCAACCGGCCTGAGGCTGAGGCGAGAAGCCGTCTGATATCATCACTGAACAGAGTCCCACATGCTGCAAGATTTTGAAGACGACGACATTCCTATTGTTTCCGGAAGAGGAGAAGGCATCATGGAAGAGGCTCACTCCACGGGCACAGGCGCAGCCCGCCGCAATGAAGACATCGCCCTCGATCTGATGAAGTTTGTCGCCATGACCACCGGCTACGGGCGGACCACCTCGACTGGCGTGGGATTTCAGGGGTCCGGTTCCGCGGCCAAGCCGGAGGAGTATGCCGAGCGCCTGCTGGAGTTATACGGCCAGTGCCTCAGCGCCGTGGGAGGGAAAAAGTAGCCCCGAATGGCGGCGCGGGGCATTCCATAGCCAATACAAAACCGCGCCCTTTCGGGCGCGGTTTGCCTACTCCGCGGGGAGGTACTCGCGGCCACGACAACACTTAACGGCGCTTCTTGCCTTTCTTCT